>NZ_JBAUIK010000001.1:0-64014 GCF_049682855.1 Pontixanthobacter sp.
TTCATAGCTGATCGTATAGGTGCCAGCAGGGGTGCCCGCAGGGACATCGAGCAGACCCGTGGCCGGATCGAGCACCGGAACCGGCGCGCCAGGGCGAACCGGAACCGCAGGGCTGGTGATGGTTGCGGTGATATCGGCTGTATCAACCGGCGCTCCGTTGAGCGTATCATTGGCAAAGACATTGATAATATCATCACCGCCAGCCGCGCCGTTCACCGCAGGGGGTGTTTCAGGGGCAACCACCAGCGCCGATGCCACAACCTCAACGCTGATCGTCGCGGTTTCGCAATTGGCGGGGTTCAATGCCTCGCAGATCTGATACTCAAAACTATACGTCCCAGCAGCCGTACCCGCCGCCACATCGACATTGCCGGTGGCCGGATCAAACGTCAGACCCGAAGGCACGCTCGATCCCGGCGCAACGCTCAGCACCGCATTGGCCGCAGAGGCTGCAACACCATTGATGGTGTCGGAGGTAAACGCATTCACAACCGCTGTCGCACCGCTCGCACCGTTCACACCGCTCGCGCTGTCATCAGAAGCAACAATTACAGCATAGACTGTATCGCTATCGGTAGCGGTGTTGTTGGCTGTATTGGTATCGTTGAAACCCGAGGGAACGGTCACGGTCGCCGTATTCTGCGCTGTTTGCGCGGATGCCGCGGAAGCCATGCTCACGGCCAAAAACGGCAGGGCGCTGCAAAGCATACCCTTCTTGAAAGCAGAAGACTGGGCAAATTGTTCGTTACTAAAAGGCATGATCAATCCACTTCGCAGGAATATGTCAGAGTGAGAGCGTCACCATTTTCCAGTGTACCCAGCGTGATCCCGCCAGAGGTCAAATTACCGACGGTGAATGTACCCGCCGGAACGCCATCGCCTGCAAGCGTAACCGGGTTTGCCGCAGGACATGTGAGGCCTGTGCCGGGGGTGTCTGTCACCACAGCGCCGGTGACCGCTTCTGGTCCGCTATTGGTGACAGTCACCGTGTAGGTTGTTGATGTACCGCTGGTGAGAATGTCGTTGGGTTGATCGACCTCGCCATTGGTGCCCGGTGTGTTTGTTTTGGTCAGCACCAGATTAACCTGCGGCTGCGTAATGGCCACGATGTGATCCTCTACTTCGCCGTCAGGCGCAGCGGATACGGCATCAAGTCCGGATGCGCTGGAGAAACGCAAGCGGACAAGCCGGTTGCCTATCATTGCGGTATTGGGGACATTGGCGGTGATGCCGATAACTCCGAGAGCTGCCGAGGCATCCTGGGCGGAACCATCGGTCAGATCGCTGGCAATGCGTTCGCCCGCAGCGAAAACGCCATCACCGTTCCAGTCGACCCAGGCCTGCATCCGGCCTGTACCGGGAACGGGCTCTGTCACAGCGACGTCAATAATTTTGCTTTGGGTGGTTTTAAGGCCGGTGAAAACCACGCCGTCCTCGTCATCGGCAGCGGGTCCGAACGTATCATCACCAGTTGCGCCAGCGCCGGACCGGGGGCCTGCATCGGCGTCAATTGTTGGCCCGATCAAAAACTGGCCGGCCGCGGGCACAAGTCCCAGACCCGCAGTATTGGGCACTTGTTGAAAACTATGCACAGGGGTTCCTGCGCTGGCCGGGCCATCAGAATAGTCGCACGGCAGGATAATGCCCAATGCGACTGCTTGAATCCCGCCATTTGTCGTAATGTAAATATGCGTTCTTGTGGCGCCAAAACTTCCAACCACCGGGGCATGACTTGGCTGAAAACTTTTCGTCAATGAAAAGCCAAGATTACCGAAGCCGCTAGTGGTGTAATTGGATCCGTTGATATTCTCTATCAATGCCCACGGGCCGCCATTGGTTACAACGCCAACCGCTTCACCGGGTCCGGTCGCTTCTCCATCAAGAAAGACCAGATCAAGCGGCCTCGACACGCCGTCCAGAGTGTAAGCCCATGTGATAACGAAATTCACGTTACCGGTGGTTCCGCTGTACAGGCTTTCCCCGTTTCGTGGTCCGTTATAGCCCTGGTAAACGGCATTGCCGGAAAAATTGTTGAGATCGCGCGGACGGATATTGTTCCCGATACCGGGGTCTGACATTTGGCTGAAGGTGGCGGTGATGGAGCCGCGCCCTGCACGGCAGGTTGGCAGAGCGAAATTGACGACATCGCCGTTCTGTATCCCGTCGCTCAGCGACGAGCCTTCCCAATCGAACAGCGCGAGACTGCCCTTGTTCACGCCGTTACCGCTATTGGCATAAGTGATCGTGCCGGTGCCTGTTGTCTGTGCCTGGACAGCCACACAGGGACCAAAGGTTGCAGCCACCGCTGCTCCGGTCGCCAGCAATAGACGCATCGTCTTTTGAACCTCTGCAAATCCCAGTGGTTCGCGGGCGTCTGGACGCGCATGACGAGAGATTACTGTATCAGTGGCGATTGCTGACGGGTTCACGTTCAATTCTCCTTTGTAGGGCGTATTTGGGCCCTCGCTTGAAAGAATTGGTAACGGAGGTTGGTTAATTTTTTGCTAAATTTGCCCGTAGCACGGGGGAGTGCGGCAGGTTTTACTACTTGTTACAAAGCGGGCTTTCCCGATTGGCAAATCCGCGTGTCTGGCGTTAATTTTTACCCGCGCGCTGGCCGGCCGGGGCGTCTCGTATTGCGCAAAGCGTTAAATAATCAGGGCGTTCAGCAATCACGGTGTTGCCCGGGCGGTATCGGAGGCCTGAAACCTCGAACATACCATGCCGCGCGGTTCGACCGGAGGGTTCGCCAATGTCGCTGCCAGTACCCGCCCACTGGCAAACGGCGGGGTGTTACCCGCACTGACTTAATCTGCGACCCGGTTGGCCCGGTTCAAAGCTGCGGGGGTATCTATATCAATCAGGGTTTCTGGCGGGGCCGCAACCCATGCGGCGCGGCGCAGCATTGCGCGGGCACCAATATCGCCCGAAATGCGCGCCAATTGGGGCAGAAGGGCATATCCAAAAATGGCCGGAGGCATCGGCTGACCGTTTTGACCAGCGCGTGTGGCCGTTACAGAAAGAGCATCTGCCCCGTCTGACTGCGCGATGAGCGCGCGAAAATGTGTCTGCGTGACTAATGGCATATCTGCCAGACAGATCAACAACCGGCGCGCGTTAACGGAACTGGCCAACTCTGCAGCCTTCGCCACCGAGGTGCCCATGCCGCTCTCGGCATTATTGTTCACTGCGAGAGTGAAGCCGGCCCGTTGCCAGGCAGGGCGGCATGCATGCGCATGTGATGCGGTGATGACCCACCGGTGGGCAAATGACAAAGTGGATAGGGTGCGGCACACCTGCACGCCGAGCATTTCCCCGCGAAATTTCGCTGCGAGCTTATCCTGCATACCGAACCGCCGGGAATGCCCCGCTGCAAGGACAGCCACCGAAACCGGGCCGGGCTCAACCATATTCATCGGCAAAATCACATTGCTGATAGGTGCCGATGATTTTGGCGAGAACAGACAATGCAAGCGTATCGGGGTTTCGGGCTGAGTGGAACATGCCCGCAGGTCCATCAATTGTGGAGACAGCTTCGGGCGAAAGACCGGCACGGTGTAAGTGCTCGCACCGTGCGGCGTGAGCGGCGCGGCTTCCCATCGCGCCGATATAGAAGCCGGGCATTTCCAGCGCGCGCGCCATCAACTGCGCTTCCCACTCGTGATCATGAAACAGGAAAATCGTGGCTGTCCACGGGTCGGATGCGAGCAGGTGCGTATCGGCAGTCATCTGCAAGACGGCGACCTGGGCTGACTGGCTTTCCAATCGCTTGGCCAGCAGAACGTCAGGCGTGAGAATCCGTGACGGCATATGCATTGCGCCCGCCAGCCGCGCTAGCGATTCTACTGCTGCGCCGTGCCCGATGATCTGCAACCGGGCGCATGGCCAGTGCCCGATGGTTGCGGTCTGTTGCCGCGCATCAAAGGCTGTCGCTTGCCAGTGCGATGCAAATTCCATGTCAGCGCCGCGTGCGGGGATGGTGAGCGAGAAAGGGGTGCGGCGTGACAGAGCCTTGCGGCACTGCGCAGCGAGACTGTTTTCGCTCAGCGGTTGAAAATGAATATCGAGCCCGCCGCCGCATGGCAATCTGATATCCAAAAATCGAGAGCCTGCGCCGAAGCGGGTGATGCGCGGTTTGCCATCGGCCAATGTTGCCATAGCTTCTGCCACCACCGCATTTTCAATACAGCCCCCCGATAATGATCCGGTGAAGCGGCCATCTCTGCCCACTGCCACATGGGCACCCGGATCGCGCATGGAGGTACCCTCCACCGCAAGCACAGTTACCAATACGCAATCCTCGCCTCTGGCCAAATGTCCGATCAGGAATTCAAAAATGCGCTCTCGGTCCATTGATATACATCTGTGCAGTGCGGATTAGTATGACTGTGCAGGGGCGGCATTTGCGCCCTCTGGGGCCGGGCTGGATGCGCCGGGTTGCGGCGTTGCCCGCGGTATCGGGGCCGGGGCCGGTTCCCTCACCACAATCTGCTCAACCGGCGCTTGCGCGCTAGAGTCGCAGGCGGCGAGGGCCAGGAGCCCCATGAACCCCATGAACAATATAACGACCGGGAATGTTTGCTTGGTGGACACGGGTGTCACGGCCTTCCAATTCAGCTAAAATGTTTGGCAACGGGCAATTCGCGGATGCGCTGGCCGGTTGCGGCGAAAATGGCGTTGGTGAGCGCCGGGGCTGCGGGCGGAAGCCCCGGTTCGCCCCCGCCGCCCAGAGTGTCAGGCGCACCATTGATGATCCGGGTTTGGATCTCCGGCGCATCGTCCATCCGCATCATTGGATAATCGTGGAAATTGCTTTGCATTACTGCGCCATCTTTCAAAGTGATCGCGTTATAGAGCGCGGCAGTCAGGCCGTAGATAATTCCGCTTTCCATTTGTGCGATCAGACCATCCGGGTTCATCGCAAAGCCGGCATCAACGCAGCAATATACTTTGGTAACGCGCGGCATTGTGCCTGTCATATCGACGTCCGCGACCTGTGCCACGATGGACCCGAATGACCGCGCAGTGGCGATGCCTCGCCCATGCCCCTGGGGAAGCGAGCTGCGCCAATTGGCCATCTGTGCTGCGCCTTCCAGAACCGCGCGGTGGCGCGGGGACTTGTGGAGCAGCTGGCGGCGGAATTCAAACGGATCGGCGCCTGCCGCATGCGCCAGTTCATCCACGAAGCTCTCCACGAAAAACCCATGCTGGCTGTGCCCGACAGAGCGCCAACTGCCAAACCGCAGCGGCGATGGAACATCCACACTGCGGATGGACACATCGGGGATATCGTAGAATTCTATTAACGGCGCCTCGCCAGGCTCGTCATTCGTGCAATGGAGATTGTTCCAGCTTACCGCTTTGCCGCTATTATCCAAACCACCGGAGAAGCGGCTGATATCTGCGGGCCGGTAGTAATCATGCGCGGTGTCCTGCTCGCGCGACCAGATCATTTTCACAGGATAACCGGCGGCTTTCGCGATGCGCGCAGCCTGCAATACATAATCATTTTCTAGCCGCCGCCCGAACCCGCCGCCAACCATGCTGATATGGACGGTAACATCCTCCGCGCTGACTCCGGCGCCTTCAGCCGCAGCTTTGCGTGCAAGCAGAGGCATCTGTGTGCTGGTCCAGATATCGCATCGCCCATCGCGCACCCATGCGGTGCAGTTCATTGGCTCCATCGTCGCATGGGCGAGGTAGGGCACGCGGTATTCGGCGTCGATTACGGTTGCGGCATTGGCAAGAGCGGCGCTGGCATTGCCCCGGCTCATTTTGGTGTTGCCGCCATCCATTCCCGCATCATCCAATGCAGCGGTAAAGCGGGCGAACACAGCCTCGCTATCCAACGCATCATTGTCAGTCGCGGTATACGTCGTTTCTATCGATCTCAGCGCCTGTTCTGCGTGCCAGTAACTGTCTGCGATGACCGCAATGAAATCCCCCATGTTGAGGATTTGCAATACACCGCGCATGGACCGGGCAGCCGTTGCATCCATGCTAGCCACCTGCGCACCGCTGACAGGGGCGGCCCTGATCGCGGCATATTGCACCGGCATGTCAGCTGGACCGCCGTCAATTCCGTATTGCGCTGTGCCATCGACTTTCGGCGGAATGTCTTTCCGCAATGCCGATTTGCCCATGAGCTGAAAATCTTCAGCGCGTTTGAGCCGCGGGTTGACCGGAAGATCCTGTTCCGCCGCCGCTGCGGCGAAATCGGCATAACGCGCCGACCGGCCGCTGGCAGTGTGGCTGAGCATGCTGCGCGCGGTCGTGATTTCACCAGGAGACACATTCCAGGCCCTGGCGGCGGCGGCAATAAGCATTTCGCGCGCTGCTGCACCGGCCACACGCATGCCGCGTTGTCCGGTGGCCCTGACTGATGAACTGCCGCCAGTTACATAGGCATCCGCGAGACGGGAAATTTGGGTGAACAGCCCGTCATATGTCGGCTCCATCATCTCGCTGCCTTCAAGCCCGGGCGCGATGAAGACACGCACTGCTTCATGCGACACGTAATTGCCGTCCGCAGGTGCACTGATCATTTTGACCTGCTCCCAATTGGCATCCATCTCGTCGGCCAGCATCTGCGCAATCGTGGACATCGCGCCTTGCCCCATTTCGATATGCGGAATGATCGCGGTAATAACATTGTCAACGCCGATTTTTATCCAGCTATTGACCAATATTTCGCCGGGCCCGTCTGCAACCACCGGGCCGAGCCTATCGACCGGATTACCGGTGCGCACGCCAACGCCGATCAACAAAGCGCCCCCTGCCACCACCCCGGCGCCGATAAAGCCGCGGCGCGTCCATTTGGCGGCTGTGCTGCGCTGCGGCCCGGTTTGCGGAGTGCCGCTCATGCACTGTCTCCGCCCGCAGAGGTGCCGATCCCGGCGGCGATTTTTATGGCCTTGCGAATGCGCCCATACATGCCGCAGCGGCACACATTGCCGCGCATGGCGGTGGTAATCTGGTCATCGGTCGGACGCGGCGTGTCGCGCAACAAAGCAGCGGCGGACATGATCTGGCCCGATTGACAGTATCCGCATTGCGGCACCTGTTCGCTGATCCACGCCCGTTGCAGATTGCCCGGCGTTCCCTCCGCGTCTGCAAGACCCTCAATCGTCGTGATCGATTTGCCGCCTGCTTCGGAAATCGGAACCGAGCAGCTGCGGATCGGGGCACCGTCCAGATGGACCGTGCAGGCGCCGCATTGCGCTATACCGCAGCCAAATTTGGTACCGTTCAAGGCCAGCTTTTCGCGTAAGACCCACAGGATCGGCATGGCTGGATCGGCATCGACCTCTACCGGCTTGCCGTTTACAGTCAGAGAAATCATCAAAGCCATCGTGGTTGCGCCTTTGCATAGCTGTGCAGCCCTTATGCCATAACGGTAAAGCAAATCCAGCCAGCGAATGTGTGAAGCGGACGGCGACTGACCGCTATTGACTCATGTTTCTTTCAAGTCTTTGTAACATTTTGGCGGCAGGCAAGGGGGGTGCATTGTCTGGAAATCTGAAGGAAGGCGCGGCGCCGCAAAGCCGGTTTCGCGCATTTTTGAGTTACAGCCACGCCGATCAAGCGGCGGCGCAAAGGCTGCACCGCAAGCTGGAATCCTACCGGTTGCCGCGCCATCTTCGTGGTGCAGTCAGCAATCTGACACACGATGGCCGGATCGGCGCGATTTTTCGGGACCGCGAAGATTTGCCCGCCGCACAGGATTTGACTGCCAGTGTGAAAGAGGCGCTGGCGGCTTCGGAAACCTTAGTGGTGGTGTGCTCTCCCGATGCCAAAGCCTCGGTCTGGGTCGCGCGCGAGATCGCCTTTTTCCGGGATATCCACCCGGACCGGCCAATCCTGGCGGCGTTGCTGCGCGGCGACCCGGAGGACGCCTTTCCTGAACCATTACTTCATGGCCGCGAACCGTTGGCCGCGGATTTGCGCAAGGAAGGTGACGGCGCGCGGCTCGGCTTTCTAAAAGTGGTTGCTGGAATTGCCGGGGTGCCGCTGGACGCGCTGATCAACCGTGATGCCCAGCGCCGCGTCCGCCGTGTGACCGCGATCACAGTCGCTGCGATCGCCGCAATGATAGTGATGGCTTTGATGACGACATTTGCAATCCAATCCCGCGATCAGGCTGTAGAGGCGCAAATGCGTGCACAAGCGCAGGCGGAAACCACGCAGCAACTCAATCGCTTTTTCGTGAACGATTTCCGCAGGTCCTTATTGGGGCATGGGCGCATAGATATTGCAATGGAGTTTTATCCTAAAGTGCTGGAATATTGCACCAAGCAAAACCTGCAAAATATTGGTGGCCAAACCGGCCCAGCAAACTGCGCAGAGATCATGCAGATCATGGGCGCAGACTATGTCCAGTCAGGTGATCTCAAACTGGCGCGGAAATTTTTTAACCAGTCGCATAGATGGACCGCCAGCCAGCTTGCTGCGCGGCCATCCAACAGTCGGGATCTGTTTAATCACGCCATGAGCGAGAACAGACTGGGCTTATTGTCTGTCGCCGAGGGCGCGCGGCGACAGGCCATCGAAGAATTTACCCGGGCGCGGGAGCTTTTGGAGCAGGGTGGCCGCAGCACGAGAGCCACCAGAAAATGGCTCCAGCAGATTGCGTATGTGCATGGAAATCTGGGATCCAACATTCTGCAGATAGGCGGAGATCCCAAGCAGGCACTCGTTCATTTGCGCAAGGCAACACAGGCGAATGAGCAATTACTGTCTGTGCACCCTGACAACACGTGGACTTTATATGACCAGAGTTTTCAGCTCCAATGGCTGGCCGATGCATTGTTTAGAACCGGTGCAAATCGCGCAGCACGCAGCGCCACCCGGCAGTATTTTATCATCAATCAAAAGCTGGTTGCTGGCGACCCGGACAACGCACAGTGGCAGGAACAGGAAATGCAGCTGCTCGTCCGGCATGTTGAAATCTTGGATAGGGAGGGGCTGGACGGTGACCGGCAAAGCTTACTCGCGCGGGCAGATGCGATAGCTAGAAAATTATCTGCGCATGACCCCGGCAATGCGGCCTGGTCTAACTATGCGGCGAAAATCGCGACACTGAAAAAGGAACAAATCTGATGGCAAAATCACAAAGCAACGGCGCTCGCGGCGAGAAAATCTACGTCTTCAAAATCGATTGGGCCCACGCGACGGGAACGGTTCATTACACCTCCGCTTTGGTGTCCCAGTCGCAGGATGTGTCCAAAATTGAGCGTCAACTTAATGCAAATTATGATTTTGCAGACGGTCTCGTGCCAGCCGAGGATGTGACGGTGGGCTTCAATACGGCTCATGACCGACAATTGGATATCAAGATTGATAAACCTTCTGATAAGATGCGCTTTATTTTCCAATTGCCGCCATCCGGGGAATTTGACCTTAGATTTTTCAAATCCTCGTCGTTTTCTGCCGTGCGCACCCGGCCGCGTCTCAAAATGCGCAAAGTTTTTCAGGATGTTCGTACTTCAAATGACCGCAAGACGGCTTCATTCCTCTTGAATATAAAGGCGCTGAAAAAAACGAGGCTGTGCAAGCAAGTGGAGCGCGAAATGTCCTCACACAGAGACAGAATAGCACTACACGAGAAGCCTTCCATTGCATTGCCTTTGGGGTTTGATCTGGTCGAGGATAAGACTGGCCTGACCGGATGGGTTTTGCCGCGTGACAGCCACAACAAGTCAATACTGGTTCATGGCGGACCTCACCCGCCAACGTCTGCATTCATCACGATCCCGCTAAACGCTTAGCACGGTGCGTATGAACCCATACCCCGCCATCATTCGTCTTGCGCGCTCGGGTTCGCCCGGGCGCGCTTGGTCGATGATGAAGGAGCACGGGCTGCTCGATGCCGATGCCGACCCGCGCGCGCTGACATTGCAGGCCCGGTTGGTGAAAGATCGCGCAAAACATGCAGAAGCCGGCGAACGCGCACGCCTATATGCTGATGCGGCTGCGCTGTATGCAAAGGCGGGGGCGCTGGATAATGCCAGCTATCCGTTGATCAATGCTGCGTCACTGTCTTTACTCGCGGGAAAAACGGATCAGTCAGTGAAACTGGCGCGCGATGTTCTGGCGGCGCTTGATGCCAATCCTGATGAGGCCGAAACGCCCTATTGGCGCGAGGCGACGCGGGCGGAAGCTTTGCTGCTGCACGGTGATGAAGTGGGCGCGCGCACGGCGTTGCGACGGGCGGTGGCGAAACAGCCTGCCGCTTATGAGGATCATGCCGCGACCATAGGCCAGTTCGAACTGCTATGCGAAGAAATGGGTTTTGAGGCGGGCTGGCTCAATCAAATCCGGCCGCCAAATGCGGTGCAGTTTGCAGGATTGATGCACACGGCCATGTCGGAACAGCCCGCCCAGCGTGCCATTGCCGATTGGCTGGAGCGTGAAAATATCGGTTTTGGCTATGGCGCGCTCGCCGCCGGAGCGGATATTTGGATTTCGGAAGCGTTGGCCGAACGCGGTGCCAAATTGCATGTCATCCTACCGTGTGAGCTGACCGCCTTTCGTGATCTGTCCGTGACCCGTCTGGATTTTGGCTGGGGTGACCGGTTCGACCGGTTGATGAGCGCGGCGAGCGATATCACCGTTCTAAATGACGCAGCTGCGCCGAGTGGTGCTGCGGTACAGCGCGGTGATGAAGTCGCGCTGGGGATGGCAAAGCGTCACGCCGCAGCGTTGCGGTCTGAGGCCAAACGGCTGCGGATCGTAGGCGCTGGCGATGCACGCACGCCCCCGGCCCCTGACATGTCGGCACCCACGGCGATCGTGACCGCCACCCGCCAGCCGCCAAAAAGGCACCAGCCTTCCATGTCCGGCGGCGCGCTGCGCTGGTGCGTTGCCAGCGGCGGCAATATCGGCATATTCAAAACACCGGCAGAGGCGCTCTTGGCAGCAAAACGTTCCGCGACAGCTGTTGCAATCGACTACGCTGTCGCCGCTTCGGGGGATATCGCGCCGCTAGTTGAGCAGCGTGTGACCGCGATGGTGGATTGCGCAGAACAGGGACAATGCCTGGCCACACAGGAAGCCGCTTTCGCGCTATATGCTGCCAGCACCGAAATGCGTGTCGAAGTTGCAGGAGAGATGCGGTGGAGCGGCGGAGCGGTGCCGCTGTTCGCCATTATCTGACGCCTAGATAATTTCCTGCTCCAGCATCCGCAGCGATGTAACAGTCCAGTGACTTTTGGATTTCTGCAACAATCCGCGTTCTTGCAGTTTACTAATCGCGCGGGATGCCGTTTCGCGTGCCGTTTGTGCCTTCACGCCCAAAGCGGTCACCACCGGGGCAGGCGTTATCCTGCCTGAAGGATCGGCTTGATCGAGCAATTCCTGATACACTCTGCCATTGGCAGTTAGCGTAACCCGCGCGGCCATACGGCCCAGAACATTGCTCAATTGCCGCGCGAAAAGCGCCGCGAGACCTGAACCGATGGCGGCACGGGACTGCGCCAATGCGTGTATTTGGGCAGTGCCGATGACGATCATCTCGACCGCGTCTTGCGCGATAACTTCCACATCATGGGGCGCATCGAACGGGAAGGCACCGAAAATTTCGCCCGGCTCAACTGTGGCAATTTGCGTATATTGGCCGTCCTCACTCAATGCGCGCAGCGCGACTGCGCCGGAAATGACGAATTGGCAATGCGATGATATGTCGCCCTGATAGGCAAGCGTTGTGGCAGGCTGCTCGGTAACTATCCGTGTATTGTGATACAGCTCTTCGGCATCGTCCGGCCCGCAGCCAAGCAGTGCTTGCAAAACCGATATGTGTTCTGACTGGTCCAAGATACCCCCTCTGGCCGGCAGACCGACAATGAGCGGATGGAATGACAAGCGTCAACCGGAAAGCATATTGGCGGCGCCATGTTTATGCCTATTGACCGCGTGCAATTGTCAGGCACAAGCATGCGCATGACCAACGCGCATAATTCGGTACCGTCCAGCCCCAGCCATCCTGCGATATTTGTGCCAAGCGGTAACGTGAATCTGGCAGAATTCCTGTCGGTCAATCAAGATCTAATCGCTGAAGGTTTGGAGGCCAAGGGCGCGGTACTGTTTCGCGGATTTGCCGTAGCTGATGCAATCGCATTCGATGCCGCAATTGGCGGTTACGGCGGCGAGAATTTCTCTTATGAGCAATCGCTGTCCAACGCTGTGCGGGTGAATGTCACTGCGCGCGTATTCACGGCCAATGAGGCCCCGCCGACGACCGAGATTTTTCTTCATCACGAAATGGCGCAGACGCCGGTTTACCCCTCCAAACTGTTTTTCTATTGCGAAGCTGCAGCAGAACAGGGCGGGGCGACCCCGCTGTGCCGGTCCGATTTATTGTTGGAGCGGATGCAAGCAGAATTGCCTGGTCCAGTGGCGGAATTTGCAGATAAAGGGGTACGTTATTCCAACACGATGCCTGCCGATGATGATGCGGTATCCGGCCAGGGTCGCAGCTGGAAATCGACACTGAGCGTGAATGACCGGTCCGGGGCCGAGGCGCGCTTGTCCCAGCTCGGCTATAGCTGGCAATGGCAAAATGATGGCGCGCTGCGAGTGACAACGCCGCGACTGGAGGCCATGCGCCAGACAGCGGATGGCCGCAGCACATTTTTCAATCAGCTGATCGCCGCCTATCGCGGCTGGTCGGATGGCCGCAATGCGGCCTCGCGTTCAATTACCTTTGGCGATGGCGGTGTGATTGACCATGACGCAATGCTGCACGTTATCAGCATTGCAGACGATCTTACCTATGATCACAACTGGCAGACAGGTGACGTGGTGCTGGTGGATAATTATCTGGTCATGCACGGCCGCCGGCCTTTTCGGGGTCAACGGCGCGTCTTGGCTTCGCTACTGCGATAATGCCGTCAGGGCCCTGTCTCTAGGGAAGCTGCTGCCCCATTGCGGCTTGCAGCACATCATACCAGGCGGTGCGGGTCCAGGTGACTGTATGAATGTCGCGGGCATCGGCGATACGGGCCGGTGTCTGACTGCCGATGATCGGGATTGGCCGGGCAGGATGCGCCGCGATCCAAGCGAATGCGACGGCGGCGCGCGATACGCCGAAGGTCTCGGCCACAGTGTCCAACGCGGATGCAATCGTTTTTTCGCGATCCGTTGCTGGGTCTGCAATCCGCCCGCCGCCGAGCGGTGACCATGCCAGAACCGCCATGCCGTGCTGCATCGCGGCATCGAATTGACCGTTCAAAAGCGGATCCAAACATAATGGCGAATATTCCGGCTGTGTGCTGACCAGCGGTATGTCCATCGCGCTGCGCAGGGCGTCTGTCTGCGCGGGGGTGAAATTGGACACGCCGACTGCGCCCACTTTGCCCGATGCCACAGCAGTTTGCAGTGCCTCTGACAATTCGCCGGGATGCGTCAGCATATCGGGCCGGTGGACCTGCCACAGATCAATATGCTCTACGCCCAAGCGAATTAGGGAGGCGTCAATTGCGCCAGCAATATAATCGCGTGAGGAATTATACGGCGTGCCCAGCACAATCCCGCCTTTAGATGCGAGTACCATTTGATCGCGCAGTGCAGGGGCATCAGCCAGGATCTGTCCCAGTAAATGTTCCGAATGCCCGAAACCACCGGGCATGTCGCAGCCATAAATATCTGCTGTGTCAAACAGAGTAATCCCCGCCTCAAACGCAGCATCTACGCGCGCTCTGGCGGTTTTGAGATCAACATTCCCGAACCGCCACATCCCCCATGCGACGCAGGATATTTCGGGTCCGCCAGCATAGAGCGGCCGAGTTGCGGGCAAAGTGGGCAGAATAGCGTCAGTCATGCAAAAACATCCGGATCACAGAAAGTATCAAACAATGCGGCAAACGGACTACCCTTGCGATAAAATACAGGCGGCGCACCTAGCGGAGCGTCAATAGTCAGCCACGTGCCGCCCGCATAGGAGCGTGCGGACCATAGATGCAACCAATCATCGCCTTCCGGCAGATAGACCGGCCATTCTTCGGTCTGCGGCTCGATCACCGGAACCACGAGCACATCGCGGCCGAGCAGATAATGGAACTGTAAATCGAGGCAATTGAGGTCCTGCGGATAATGCAGGAATAATGGCCGCTGTAATGGCAGCCCGCTATCTGACGCTTCATCACATAGCGCGCGCATATATGGTGCCAAGGCGGCATGCACCCGTGTCATATAGGCGAAGTGAGACAGGATTTCCGGTGTGCTGTCCACTTGCAGATTCTCTTCAGGCCGATTGCCCTCATGGCTGCGCATGACCGGTGTAAAGGCGGACAGCTCCGCCCATCGCATAATCAGTTCTGCGCTGCGTATATTGCCATTCAGACTGGTATACCCGCCAATATCGCTATGGTGGTATGCATTGCCGAGAAGGCCAGCAGACAAGGCCGCGCAGATCGCGGTGCCGATCCCGTCATGGCGCGAAAAATCAACTGACTGATCGCCTGCCCACAGCAGAGGGCAATGCGCACCAATACCGCTATGTCCGGCGCGCATGAAGAACAGCCTATCGCCAGCATTACCCGCCTGAGCGATGGCGCGCGCATTGGTTTGCGCCCACAGAACCGGCCATTCATTATGCGCAAGCAACGGGTCTGATCCGTTAGCAAGGCGCGCATCGGCAGGCAGATACTCGCCAAAATCAGCCATCCAGCCGGACATACCTGCATCCAGCATTTCACGCTGCAGAATACGGTCGATAAACCAGTCGCTTGCGGCCTGATGGGTAAGGTCGATCATCGCGCAAGTGAATTCGCCAAAATCGACCAGATAAGGCTCGTCGCGGGTCTGGTGTAATACCAGATGGCCAAGCTGTCTGGCACGTTCATACAGCGGGCCATCAATGGCGAGATAGGGATTGACGTAGCCCAGGAAACGGATGCCGCGCCCACGCAACTGTACGATCCGCTTGGCCAAATCAGGATAGCGGGTGTCATTCACCTGCCAATCCCAGAACAGCCGCTTTCCAAAACTGGTTTCGCGAATGCCAGCCCAATCTTCGCACCACAGGCCCGTAACCGCCACGCCCGCATCGATCATCGCATCCAAGCGGGTAAAACTGTTGGTGCCATCCTTCAGGCCGACAATGACACCCGATATTGCCCAGTCAGGCAGCGGCGGCTGTTTGCCAAACCGATCCGCCAACTGGCTGACAAGGCCGGTCAGCGCAGGCGCAGAAAACAGTTCCAGCCGGGCCGGAACATCCCATATTTCGAGCAGGTGACGATCCGGCGCAGTAAAATCGAATTCTGCATAGGCGCGGCTATCTGCGTGCAGCGCGTAGCGGCGCGATGATAGAAATGTCGGCTGCGGATAATAGGTTGTCCAGTAATCGCCCATATGCGCGGCCGTGGTCAGGCTTTCGCCGCGCGCGGCCACCGGATCGCGCCCGACGCCGGGCTCGCCCGTCCACAATGGAAAGCGCCGCCCGCGTAAATTGAGGTAGGACATCTGCTCGCCGCAGCCCCACACGCTTTCATCACGCTCCGCCTCCAGTGCCAGCCACAGGCGGTTGATCGCAGGATCATGGCTTGCGAGCGCAATGTGGCCGCGGTGAATACGCAGTGTCAATGCGGGATCGGATGCAGCGTCATGCGCCAGAACGATAGCGTGGCCGGATACGTCGGCGTGACGCAGCGGAATTGTTCTGGTGACAGTGTCGGACAATGCGAAATGGCCGCGATCCGATCCGATATCGGGCGTTCCCTCGCCAATTGTGAAAGCCGGCCGGTAACAGCGGTGCGCAATCAGGACCACATCGCCCAGCACAATATCAAACCCGTCTGCCTGGGCAACGATCTTGATCAAGCAGCGGGCCGCCATTGATCGCGTTTGACCATAATTTCGGTAAACAGCTCTGATGCCATCTGGCGATCGAGCCAATCGCGTAATTTCGGCAGCGGCTGTCGGTCAAACCAGGCGCGGTCGGTTGCCGCGAATTGCCGGATAAAGGGCATGATCGCGGCATCGGTAAGCGTGAGCCTATCACCGCACAGAAACGTGCTCGCTTCCAGCCGCCTTTCCAAGTTCAGCAGAATCTGCGATGCGGCAGCTCTGTGTTCTTCGGCATCGGTGCCGTGGCGTGAGGCGTATTTGTAGCGGTCTAGATGGTGTTTGAACGGGCCGTCATTGGCAGCGATAATTTCTGCATCGTCGCCGGCCAGCCAGCCATCGGGATCATTCGTAGCCAACACCCACCGCATCACATCAATGCTTTCGTCGATGACTGTCCCGTCTTGGAGAACGAGCACAGGCACTGTCCCCTTGGGTGAAGCGTCGAGCATTGCCTGAGGCTTTTCGCGCAGTTTCACCTCGCGCATCTCGCAGCGCGTACCGCTTACCGCAAAAGCCATCCGCGCGCGCATGGCATAGGGGCACCGGCGGAAAGTATAGAGTACCGGTTCAGTCATGGCCGCCGGAAACAGTGTCTGATGCGGGTTTCGGCTTTTTGACCGGCTTGACCCCGATATGCCCTACGCCGCGCTGCCTGGCGAGCAACGCCTGTTTTTGCCGTTCGGCATAACGGGCACGCTGAGCGGCGGTCCGTTCGCCGTGGCATGCAGGACAGGTCACGCCGCGCTGGTAGAGATCGGATGCCATATCGGCGTCGGTCAGGGGAATCCGGCAGGCGCGGCATAGCTGATACGATCCCGGTTTCAGACCGTGTGTGACGCTAACCCGTTCATCGAAAACGAAGCATTCGCCTTCCCAGCGGCTTTCATCCTCCGGGACCTGCTCGAGATAGGACAGGATGCCGCCTTTCAGGTGATACACCTCGTCCAGGCCTTCGCTTTTAAGAAAGGCGGTCGATTTTTCACAGCGAATGCCTCCGGTGCAGAACATTGCAATTTTAGGTGTCCTGCCATCTGCTTCAAACTCGCTGCGCCTGGCGCGGAACCAAGCGGGAAAATCGCGAAAGCTGGATGTTTTGGGGTCAATCGCACCAGCAAATGTACCGATGGCGACCTCATAATCATTGCGTGTGTCAATCACGATAACATCGGGGTCGTCAATCAGCGCATTCCAGTCATGGGGTGCAACATAGGTTCCGACATCGCCTACCGGATCAAGATCGGGCTGGCCCATCGTTACGATCTCCTGCTTGATCCGCACTTTCATCCGGTAGAAGGGCATAGACGGTGCGCGCGATTCTTTTATCTCGATGCTGTTGCAACCAGGCAAGTCACGAATGTGATCCAGCACTGCTTCAACCCCGGCATCACCGCCCGCAATCGTACCGTTGATGCCTTCGGATGCGAGCAGTAGCGTGCCTTTGATGCCGGATTTTTCGCATAATTCCGCCAGGGGTTCCTGGATGGCCGCCGGATCAGCAAAGGGGGTAAACTGATACAGCGCAGCGACCCGAAATGGCAGAATATCAGTCGGGGTGGTCATGGCAGACAATATTACGGGTTCTGGCCTTCAATGCCGATCAGTTCGATGGTGAACAACAATGTCGCGCCGCCCGGTATTGGCCCCTTACCGCGCGGGCCGTAAGCCAGATCGGATGGGGTAGCGATTTCGATTGTATCACCCACACCCATTTTCGGCACAGCCAATTGCCATGCAGGGATCAGGGCGCCGAGCGGAAATGTTGCTGGCTGACCGCGCTTGAATGAACTGTCAAACTCTGTGCCGTCAATCAGGGTGCCGGCATAATGCAGCGTCACAGTATCGCGCACTGTCGGTTTTGCGCCGCTGCCATCGCCTTTTACCCGGCGCCACATCAGCCCGCCTTCGATCCAGCTCCAGCCATCGCTCGCCTGGAGAGAGGCCAGAGCAGCCTGCTGGGCGTTGTGCCACGCCGCTGTCTGTTCGGGTCGCTCGGGCTGCGTGGCTGCCAATGCGGCAACCGAAATACCCGCCAATGCCAATGCAGCGAAGGTGATTTTGATATGATTTTGCACGTGTATCTGCCCTTAATTAATTGAGCCATTTCTTTGCGCAGCGCGCTCGTAAAATGCAAGGAAAGGCTTGGCTGGCATTTTCCGATGTACAAAAACCGTCCTTGCACACGCGGCGGCTTGGCTGTCATATATACGGCAAAGCACAGCCAGCGCAAAAGACTGCGCATGAGAGGACTTCTGCCATGACCGAATTCGTCAAGCGCCCGCAAACCGACCATGTCACGCATTGTTCCGGCGAACGCTATGCTGCGCTGTACGAACACTCTATTGCAGATCCTGATGCATTCTGGCTGGAGCAGGCGCAGCGACTGGACTGGTATGAGGTCCCCACCAAGGGCGGTGAGTGGAGTTTCGATCCGGCAGATATTGCCTGGTTCGCCGATGGTTCGCTGAACCTGTGCTATAATGCGGTTGACCGCCACCTGGCCGAACGCGCTGACGATATTGCGCTGATTTTTGAGCCTGATGATCCTGCTGATGGCGGCCGTTCACTGACATATGGTGAGTTGCACCGTGAAGTGACCGGCATGGCCAATGCCCTGAAAGCACTCGGCGTGACCAAGGGCGAACGCGTGACGGTTTATATGCCGATGATTGTCGAAGGCGTCTTGGCGATGCTCGCCTGTGCGCGGATCGGGGCGATCCATTCGGTCGTTTTTGGCGGCTTCTCGCCAGAGGCTCTGGCGGGCCGGCTGATTGATTGCGGCAGCCGCTTTGTTATCACAGCAGATGGCGGTTTGCGCGGCAATAAACCGGTTCGGTTGAAGGCCAATGTCGATGCGGCTCTGGAGCATAAGGATGTCAGCGTTGCCGGAGTGCTTGTGGTCAAGCACACTGGCAGCGATGTCACAATGATTGGTGAGCGCGATCATTGGTATCATGATCTGGTCAGCGATGCGGAATGTCCGTGCGCGCCGATGAACGCCGAAGACCCGTTATTCATTCTCTATACCTCCGGGTCCACGGGAACACCCAAGGGGGTGCTGCATACCACTGGCGGTTACGGCGTATGGACCGCCGCCACGTTCCATTATACGTTTGATTACCAACCGGGCGAGATTTACTGGTGCACTGCTGATATTGGCTGGGTCACAGGCCACAGTTATATCGTCTACGGCCCGCTGATGAACGGCGCGACGAGCGTCATTTTCGAAGGTGTACCCCACTTTCCTGATCATGGCCGGTTCTGGGATGTGGTGGACAAGCACCATGTCAATATCCTCTATACCGCGCCAACCGCCATTCGTGCCCTGATGCGCGAAGGCGATGAGCACGTGACGCGCCGCGAGCGGTCATCGCTTCGGCTGCTTGGCAGCGTGGGCGAGCCGATTAATCCCGAAGCCTGGCGATGGTATTTCGATGTGGTGGGGGACAAGCGTTGCCCGACTGTCGATACTTGGTGGCAAACCGAAACTGGCGGCGTGATGATCACAACCTTGCCCGGTGCGCATGATATGAAGCCGGGATCAGCAGGGTTGCCGTTCTTTGGTATTACGCCGCAACTGGTCGATAATGACGGCACTGTTTTGGCAGGAGCGGGCGAGGGTAATCTGTGCCTGACCAGCAGTTGGCCGGGCCAGGCGCGCAGTGTCTACGGTGATCATCCGCGGTTCGAGCAGACATATTTCAGCACATATAAAGGCAAATATTTCACCGGTGATGGCTGCAGACGTGATGCTGATGGCTATTACTGGATCACCGGACGGGTGGATGATGTGATCAACGTGTCAGGGCACCGTATGGGGACTGCCGAGGTTGAAAGCGCGCTCGTGTTGCATGATCTCGTCGCCGAAGCGGCTGTGGTGGGTTACCCGCATGATATTAAGGGTCAGGGTATCTATTGTTACGTTACGTTAAATGCCGGTGTGGACAGTTCAGAGGAACTTCATGCTGAACTGCGCCAGCATGTGCGCAAGGAAATCGGCCCGATTGCCACGCCTGACCATCTGCAGTTCACTGACGGCCTTCCCAAAACCCGGTCGGGAAAGATCATGCGGCGGATATTGCGCAAGATTGCCGAGAATGATTTTAGCTCTCTGGGAGATACATCAACGCTGGCTGACCCGTCACTGGTGGAACGGCTGATCGAAAATCGTCAGAACAGTTAGGCCCGATGGCTTGGCTGGCGCGGCGGGCGGGGCACCAGTATCGGAGTTTTCCGGCGATATTCCTGATACGCTGGATCATCGCCCCACCGGTTTTTGGCTGATTTATCGAGCAGCGGAATGCCGCTTACTTTGGTCAGTAGCAGAGTGACGAATATGGGCGATAGCAATACCAGCCAGCCCCAGCCAGACAGAAGCGGCAGCGCGATGATCGTAATGCCGGTCCACAGCATGATCTCGCCAAAATAATTGGGGTGCTGTGACCATGCCCAGAGGCCGGACTGGATAAATCTGCCAGTGTTGCCGGGGTTTTTGCGAAACGCATGTTTCTGGCGGTCGGCGATGGTTTCTATCGCGAACCCGCCTGCCCAGACCAGCGTGCCGATCCAGAAAAACAGGTCCAGCGTGCCGCGATCCGCTGCGGTGATTATCGCGAGCGCGGCAGCGGCGGTAAAAATCGCCCAAAGTGCCTGCAAACTCCATGCGACCAGAAACCGCGCCGGGTTCACTTTAATCTGGTCAAAGCGCGAATCATGGCCGCTCTGCTGGATGCGGATGAACAGAAAACTGCCCAGCCGGATACACCATATAGCGACCATCACAGCGGCGATGATGGCTTTGATCTCGAGCGGGCCTGACAGTATCACAGCGGTTGTAATAACTGCCAGATAGGTAAGCGAACCGACAAAGTCGTAATATTTCTCAGTTCGGGCAAGCGCGGAAGGAATATAAGCGAGCCAGTTCACCGCAAATGCGACCAGCGCGCACAAATAGAGCACCGGATATCCGTTCCATTGCGCTCCGCCCGTTCCGGCGAACCAGGAAAAAGCCAGTCCCAGAACTGTCACGATCAGAACGATAACCATGCTGATGAGCGAGCGTTTGGCGTTGGTCATGAAACATCCCTGTGCAGTGCGGCGGGAATTCCTATGGACCTACCGGTCCGAACGGCAATATCCCAGCGGCGTCAGCTTCCCAACGGCGCCAGAACCGTCCGGTTCCGCCGCCCGGTCAGGGGCTGCGCAGCTTGGCGGTCTGCAGGAAGCGGGCCAACGGCCTGCCAGAGTGCGACATGATGCTGTCTATGGCCCATAATTGGCAAGCATGCGCTCCCACGCTCCCTATGCGGCACGCCCGCCACCGGCAGTTTCTGCCAATGGCGGGCTGCGGTGTTTACAGACCGGCGCGTGAAGGCTGATAAACCCAGCGAACCGTCAGGTCGCGGATAGGGCAACGTGCCGTTTCATATGATGGTCGACATTCCCCAATTCGGAATCGAAAACGGTCAGCCGTTTGAAATAGCTGCCAATTGCCAGCTCATCGGTCATTCCCATTCCGCCGTGAATCTGGATCGCGTCCTGGCCGATCCGCTGGGCCGCTTGACCCAGACGGACTTTTGCAGCCGAAATCGCGCGTTTGCGCTCGTCGGGTTCTGCATCCAGTTTCAGCGTTGCCAGATAGGTCATCGATACCGACTGTTCATATTCAATGAACATGTCGACCATGCGGTGCTGCAGCACCTGGAATTTGCCAATCGGCGAGCCGAACTGCTTGCGCTGGCGTGAATATTCCACAGTCATTTCATATGCGCATTTCATTGCGCCGCACGCCTCAGCGCACTGCGCGGCAATGACTTCATCGGTAACGCGCTCTATCAGGGGTAACGCCTTGCCTTCTTCACCAATCAATCCATTGGCCGGAACGCGAACATTTTCGAAATAGATTTCTGATGCGCGGCGGCCATCGACCGTTGGATAATCGCGCGTGACGACCCCGTCTGTATTCTTGTCCAGCACAAATACTGAAATACCGTCAGAATCGCGGCGTTCGCCCGATGTCCGCGCGGTGACGATCAAATGCGTTGCCCAAGGTGCAGCGATGACGACAGCCTTGTGGCCATTGAGCATGTAATGGCCACCGTCCTTCTTGGCTGTGGTTTCAATATCAGCAAGGTCATAGCGGCCGCGCGGTTCGGCATAGGCGCAGGCATAGATCCGGCTGCCATCGACGATGCCGCCAATATGATCTTCTTTTTGCTCGGGCGTGCCGGCATGTTTGAAAAAGCCGCCAGCACAAACGACGGTGGAGACGTAAGGTTCGACCACCAGGCCGCGGCCGAACTCCTCCATAACAATCAGCGAGTCGATGGCGCCGCCGCCAAAGCCGCCATCGGCTTCCGAGAAGGGCATGCCAAGGAGGCCAAGTTCTGCGAGCTGTTCCCACAATTCGGGCCGCCAGCCGCTGTCGCTTGCCACCACCGAACGCCGCGTTTCCCAATCGTAATTCTCGCGCACAAGCCGCGTCAGGCTGTCGCGCACCATTGTCTGTTCTTCGGTAAAGTTAAAATCCATCACTTCTCTCCGGTTCGGCGGTGACCCGCCCCGTATTCAGCCGCTATTACAGACCCAGGATCATCTTGGTAATAATGTTACGCTGAATCTCATTGGATCCGCCATAGATCGATGTCTTGCGCATATTGAAATAGGATGCAGCAGCGTGCTGCGCATAATCCGGCCCGATCGGGTAATCATTCGATCCGGCATCGCTGACGCTGCGGTAATAGGGTGTCCCGTAATGGCCCACGGCTTCCAGCGTCAGTTCGGTCAGCCGCTGTTGGATTTCGGTACCCTTGATTTTCAGGATTGAGCTTTCCGGACCGGGGCCGCGGCCAGCCTCCTCGCTTGCCAAAGTCCGCAGTTCGGTGATCTCGAGCGCGGCCAGATCAATATCCAGCTGGCTGACTTTGCGCGCGAAATCAAAGTCCTTGATCAGCGGTTTGTCATCGAGGAGTTCCCGGCCGGCTATCTCGCGCAGTTGTTCAACGCCGCGCTTTGACCGCGCTACCCCGGCGATGCCTGACCGTTCGTGGGCGAGCAGGAACTTGGCATAGGTCCACCCCTGATTTTCTGAACCGACCAGATTTTCGACCGGCACTCGCACATCGGTCAGCCAGGTCTCATTGACCTCATACCCGCCATCAATTAGCTTGATCGGGCGCACTTCAATGCCCGGCGTTTTCATATCGATCAGGATAAAACTGATGCCCTCTTGCGGTTTGGCGGCATCGGGATCAGTCCGGCACAGGAAAAACCCCCAATCGGCATGCTGCGCCAGTGTGGTCCAGGTTTTCTGCCCGTTAATGATGTAGTGATCGCCATCGCGCACAGCAGTGGTCTGCAGGGATGCCAGATCGGATCCTGCGCCGGGCTCGCTATAGCCCTGGCACCACCATGTTTCGCCGCTGCGGATGCCGGGCAGATGCTGGGCTTTCTGGTCTTCGCTGCCGAATGTGTAAATTACAGGTCCCACCATAGAGACGCCAAAAGGTAATGGCATAACCGCATTTACCCGGGCATTTTCTTCAGACCAGATATAACGCTGGGTCGGGGTCCAGTCGGTGCCGCCATATTCTTTAGGCCAGGCTGGAACGGACCACCCTTTATCGCCAAGAATTTTGTGCCACGCTACCAGATCTTCAGGCGCCATGTCATCGCGCAGACCAGTTTCGGCGGCCTGCTGCGGATAATTCTCGGCAATAAATTTTCGCACCTCATCACGAAAAGCAATTTCTTCAGGGCTGAATTCCAGATTCATGGGGCGACTCTCCTAAGATACATGGCAAGCTACTTACACAACTGTCAGGAGCTGAAAAGGTCCCAAATACTGCCGCAGCGGGGATCGACAAAACCTGCGGCGTGTGGTGAATTGCACAGATGCCAGCGGACACATTACTTCAGGCCATTGACGGGCTTAAGAGCGAGTTGTCCGCGCGCTCCACTGAAATTGAGGATGCGCGCCGCTTGCCTGCGGATATAGCGGGCAAGCTGGCCGTTGCGGGCCTGTTCAATATGCTGAAGCCAGCAGCACTGGGCGGGCTGCAAGTGTCCCCGCAAGATATGTCACGCGCGTTGATGCACATAGCCGCCGCGAATGCTTCGGCGGGATGGTGCGTAATGATCGGCACCACATCGACCTTGGCGGGCGCCTATCTGGACCGGGCGGCAGCTGATGCGGTTTATGGCGAGCCGCTAGATATTCATGGCGGAGTGTTTGCGCCAATGGGCAGGGCGGAGGATATGGGCAGCCATTATCTGCTCAATGGTACATGGCAATGGGGATCAGGCTCTGCCAATTGCGCGTGGCTCAGCGGCGGCGCGATGATTTTCAAAGATGGCGAATTACAGCGCAGCGATAGCGGCGCACCCAGGCACCGAATGATGTTCTTTCCCGCAGACCAGGCCGAATGTATCGACACCTGGCATGTTGCGGGGCTGGGCGGAACAGGCTCGGGCGATTTCAAGGTCACGAATGTGCGCATTCCCAAAGACCGTAGTGTATCCTTCATTGACGATAGCCCGCGTGATCCCGCACCGCTTTACAAGTTCCCGCTATTCGGTTTGCTGTCTTTGGGCGTGGCTTCGGTGACGCTCGGCAATGCCAGGGGAGCGTTGGATGAAAGTGTTGCACTGCTTAAGGCCAAACGTACCGCTGGCGGTGCGCGCAGCCAGTCGCAACGAGCGACAGTTCAGGCTGACATTGCCTGGGCGACGGCAGCCTTGCACGGTGCGCAAGCATGGCTGGAAAAGACCGTCGATGAGGCCTGGCGGGAAGCCCTGAGCGACGCGCCTATCTCGGTCGCGGCGCGTGGGCGGCTACGTCTGGCCTGTGCCACTATGTCGGAGGTTGCGGCGGATGTATGCAAAACCGCCTATACGCTTGGCGGCGGCAGCTCGGTGTATCTGGCCAGCAGTTTGCAACGCCGTTTCCGCGATGCCCATGTGATGACGCAGCATCTGGCCGTGTCATCCGCCACCTTCGAACTCGCCGGCCGCGTGCTGCTGGACGAGCCTGTCGATACAGCAATGCTGTGATAAGCCCGTCGGGCTATTGTCGCTTAGCTATTTGTAATTTTCCCGCCGGTCGCCAAACTGGCGCACGCGTTTGCGCCACGTGCGATAGCTGGATGGTTTGAGAGTTCTGCGCATCAAAGATTTCACATCGCTGTCAGACAGACCGTACTCCTGCTCGATAGTGGCGAAGCTGGTATGATCGCTCAGCGCCATTTCAATTATTGCGCTGATATCCGCATCGCTGAGCTGCCGGTTTGCAGCCATTATGCGGCGCTTTCTGCCACTGCCTGTTTTGGTGCCAGTTCCGGTTCTGCTTCTGGCGCACTGGCGAACATGCGCTTGAGCCTGTCCACTGCCCGCATTTGGAGGATTGCGAGTGCAGGGATCAGCAACACCAGCAGCACGGTGCCGAATAAAACGCCGAACCCCAGACTGGCTGACATCGGGATCAGGAATTGCGCCTGCAGGCTGGTTTCGAAAGTAATTGGCGCAACGCCCAAGAACGTCGTGATCGCGGTCAGCATGATTGGGCGGAAACGCGATTTGGCAGCCTCGACAACCGCTTCACCTCGTTCCATGCCGGAATCCAGATTTTCATTCATAAAATCGATCAGCACCAGCGCACCGTTGATGATGACGCCGGACAAGGCGATGATGCCAAACATCGAAAGAATGCCGAGCGGTATGTTCAAAATAAGATGGCCCAAAAGTGCGCCGATTATGCCAAACGGGATTGCGGCCATTATTATGAGAGGTTGAACATAGGACCGGAAGGGTACAGCGAGCAAACCATAGATCACCACCAGCGCCAGCAAAAATGCGCTACCCAAAGCGCCAAAGCTCTCGGCCTGCTCCTCCTGCTCTCCGCCAAAGCTGTATTGTAACGAGGGGTAATCTGCGGCGATCGCTGGCATGATCTCGTTGTCCAGCAACTCGGCGGCCTCCTGGCTGGTGACCACTTCATCATCCAGATCAGCGATGACTGTGGCCACGCGCCGTCCGGCTTCGCGGCGGATAACCGCAGGCGCTTCGGAAAACGATACATCTGCAAGACTGCTGAGAGGCGCTTGCCCGCCCGGAACGCGCAGCTGATAGCGTTCGATATCGGCAATCGAATTGCGTTCCTGTTCCGGCAGACGGACATAAACGCGCACATCTTCGCGGCCGCGCTGCACCCGCACGGCTTCGGCGCCGAAGAACGCCGCGCGTACCTGGCTGGCAACGTCCTGCAAGGATACGCCCAACGTCTGGGCTGACGGTTTCAACCGCAATTCAATCTCCTGCATGCCTTCATCCTGATCGCTCTCAATATCGAACACGCCGCTTACCCGGCCCAGTGCACTCATCAGCTGTGCCGAGGCGCGGTCCAGCGTTTCCTGTTCGGGATGTGATAATTGCACATTGACCGGATCACCTGCTGACAGCAGCGAGGATGAAATCGCCATCGAACGCGCTTCGGGTACCGGGCCCAGCTCTTCGCGCCATGCTTCCTCGATTGCAGCGGAAGAGACATCACGTTCGTTGGCTGATACCAGACTTAGTTGAACATTCGCGAGGTTGGGCCGGAAAGTCTCGCTAAACCCGTCAGGGCCGCCGCCCCCGCTGGCTAGCCCGATGGTCGTGTATGTTGCTTTTAGGAAGGCGGCATCTTGTGCCTCCCCATCGGTGAAACGCTCCAGCGCGCGTTCGGCGGCTGCTTCGATCCGTTCGGTCACTTCGGCAGTGCGTTCAACCGTGGTGCCCGCTGGCATTTCCAGCGACGCAGACACCGTGTCCGCCTCTATATTGGGGAAGAAGGCGAATTTGATAATGCCGCCCGGCAGCATGGCGACCACCACGATCAGCAAGGCGACCCCGGCTGACAGGACAAAATAGGGTGCCGCGACGGTAAAGCGCAAAGCCCGGTCAAGCGGGCCGTTTACAAATGCTTTGAACCGGCGGTCAACCGCGCGCTGAATACCTTCGATCTTGGACAGGATGCGGTTTTTGGATCGTGTGCCCACTTCGGGCAGATGGCTGAGGTGATAGGGGAGCACCAGCAATGCCTCGATCAGAGACAGGCCGAGCACAGCGATCACCACGAGCGGTATATCCGCCAGAACCTTGCCGATCGTACCGCCTACCGCCAGCAGCGGAGCAAATGCGGTGACAGTGGTTGCGACCGCGAAAAACACCGGCACTTTCACCCGCTGTCCGCCCGCAATGGCCGCGCCGGTCCCGCTGCGCCCGCGTTCCCGCTCGGCATAGATATTTTCACCAACGACAACCGCATCATCAACGACCAGCCCCAACGCCAATATGAAGCCGAACAGCGAGAACATGTTGATGCTTGACCCGGCCCATTCAAGGATGAAAATCGCGCCAATGAAAGTCGCGCCAATACCAATGGCAGTCCACATGGCCAGGCGAAGATCGAGAAACAGTGTCAGCGCAACGAGCACCAGGACCAGCCCCATTGCCGCATTTTTGAGCAACAGGCTCAACCGGTCATTGAGCAATTCGGAATTGTCGTCCCACACAGCATATTCAATACCTGGCGGCGTTTGGTAATCATTCTCCAGCAACGCCAGAACCGCTTCGGAAACATCCAGAACCCGCTCGTCGCTGGTGCGGTATACATCCACAAACGCCACCGGTTTTCCGTTAAAGCGGGTGATCAGGTCGGTATCTGCAAACCCATCTTCAACCGTGGCAATATCGCCAAGCCGGACAATATCACCATCGCGGCTGGTGAGGACGACGATATTTTCGAAATCCTGCTGGTCATAATTCTGGCCAACCGTGCGGACACGCACTTCTTCGGAATTGGTATCGATCGCCCCGGCTGGGCTATCCAGGCTATTGGCCGCGACGATCCGCGAGATATCGGTTAGCGACAGCCCGAGCGCGCGCAATTTGTCCTGCGGCACATCGGCAAATATCTGATAATCGCGCACCGCACTTGTCTGTACATAGCTGACATCGGGCAGGGCCGAAATCGCATCTTCCAGTTCATATGCAGTTTCCTTCAGCGTGGCTTCGGGAACATCGCCATATAGCGCGAGCCGTAATACAATCTGGCGGGTGGTTAATTCGCGGACATCGGGCTCTTCGGCTTCACCCGGGAACGTCTGAATCTGGTCAATTTCGGATTTCACATCGTCGAGCGCGCGGTCGATATCCGTACCGAGTTCCAGCTCGACATTGACAGTCCCGACACCCTCTGATGCAGTAGCGGTAATTTCTTTGGTACCCTCGATCGCCTCGACCGCTTCCTCGATTTTCTGGACGATGGACTCTTCTATCTCTTCCGGCGTTGCCCCGGGATAAGCGACGGAGACAGATATCGTGTCGAGACTGCTTTCAGGAAAAACTTCCTGCGTGATAGTGGTGAACGACATATAGCCCGCGACCAGCATGGCGAGCATCAAGAGATTGGCGGCAACGCCGTTCTTGGCCATGAAGGCAATGACCCCGGAACGGTCGCGCGCACGGTCTGCGCTGGCATTGCCAAAGCGGTCTCGGGCTGCGTTGCCGCCGGAGGAGGCTTCAGCTTGGCCCGGATCACTCACCAGATGAACCTTCAGCCGCTGAGCGCGGCGCAACTTCATTCACCCGGACCTCCATACCATCCACCGGCGCGCGCAAATTACTGGTGACCAGCCGCCCGCCCTGGGCCAGGGTGGGGGTGGTAATATACGCCGTATCATCGCCGCGCTGGATTACCCGCACCGGCAGAATACGCAGCTTTCCATCCCGAACCACCCATATCTGGTTGCCGGTTTTTAAATATTCGGACGGGATCGCGGCGTAGGAGGCGATGCTCGCGCCGGTAATGTCCGCACGCACGAAGCTGCCCAGCAATAAAGGCGGCGCGCGCCCGGTGGTGATGTCGCCATCAACAGGTGCGCCGCCGCGTAACGGGTTAGGCACGCGCAGGAAAACATCGATCGTCCGCGTTTCAGGGTCAAGGATATTGCTGGCGCGATCGATATAGGCGTCCCAGCGATAGGTCAGCCCGCCAAAGTCGGAATAGACACTGGCCGGAATGCGCGCGCTACTGTCTTCCAGCACTCCGGGGATCAGCGCCGCTTCTGCTTCAGATAGTGAAATGCGTACTTCGTAGGACGAGGTTGCTACGATGCTGCCGAGCACTTGGCCCGGCTGTACCAAAGTGCCCGTGGCAGCGGTCTCGCTGCGGACAATGCCGGTGAAAGGTGCGGTAACCCGGGTCCGCAATAAAGACAGGCGGGCCGTCGCCAGATTGGCTGCAGCACGCTCGCGGGCAGCCTTGGCAGAGCGCAATTGCGGCTCGCGCGTGGCGAGATTGCTGGGGCTGGGCAGCGCCTGCGCGCGGGCCCGCGGCGCGGTGACAGCCTCAGCCAATTGTCTGGGCGGCAAAATCCGGGACGCATAGTCATCCGGATCAATGACACTGCTAAGCGCGCTGCCGCGCTCGCTGCGTCCGGCAAAGCGTTGCAATTCAGCCTCGGCGATCGAAACTTCCTGGCGGGCCTGCAATACGGCCACCTCCTGTGCAGCCACATCGGCGCGCGCGGTACGGACCTGATTTTCAAAATCGGACGTATCGACGCGGAACAGGACCGTGCCCGCACCAACTACGCTACCTTCGCGGAAATTACTGCTGACGAAGGTCAACCGGCCGCCCACCTCTGCACCTATGGCCACTTCCTCACGCGGTTGGACGGTACCCGATCCGCGCACCTGAATGGGACCCGATGCCTGCTCGAATGCGATAGTTTCCACCAGCGGAGCCTGTTCAACCTTTTCCTCTTCCGCCGGTTCTGGGCGCAGAACGATCATCAAAGCCGCGACAATCGCTGCACCAATCAGCAGACCAATGGCCCAGAGTGCTTGCCGGTTCATCGCATATTTCCTTCGGCTGCCGCAGATATATCAGTGGCGGTTTGTGCAGGCATCGTTTCTGGTGGAGCAAATGATGTATCGCCGATTTCGGCTGTCCAGTCACCGCCCAACGCGCGGTGAACACCCAGTCTTGAGATTGCGACATCGCGTGCTGCGCCGGATAGGCCCGATTCCACCTGATAGACCGCGCGCAGCGCATCAAGATAGGCAGTATAGCTGCCGACGCCTGCTGCAAACCGGTTTGCCTGCACATCAAGCGACGCCTCTGCCTCGGCCAATTGGCGCGCGATTAACCCATATCGCTGGCGCCGCTCCTCATACGCGTCAATCGCGACATCGACTTCGCGATAGGCGGTCAGCACGGCTCTGGCATAGGCTGCCGCTTGCTGGTCATAGCGCGCCCGGGCAGCGCGGATATTGGCGGTAATACGCCCAGCGTCAAACAATGGCGCGACCAGGCTGGACCCAAGCGAGAGCAGCCATGTGTCGGCGATATCAAACACGGAGACAGGCTCTCCCGCTTGGCTACCGAGCGAGGCCGTCAATTGTAGACTGGGAAAGCGTTCTGCCCTGCGCGCACCAATGCGTTGCCGTGCAGCTTCCAACCGCGCCCAGGCAGCCGCGACATCAGGGCGCTGCGACAACAGATCGGCGGGCAGGCCGGCAGGTACGGGCTCGAACACCAATTGCGGGGTCAATGACGTATCGAGCCGTCGTTTCAACGGCGCGGGGTACATCCCGACCAGTGTCGCGATCCGGCCATTGGCTGAGGTGAGCGCCGCCTCCAGGCTGGGCAGACTGGCCTGCGCGTTGCGCAAATCCTGCCGCACCTGATACAGTTCAAAACTATCCGCCAAACCGCGCAAATACCGGTCATTGGTGCGCTCTGCGCGGTCAGACAACAATTCCGCCGTCTTCACGGTGAGGGCAATCTGGGTGCGGGTATCGACGATGTCGAAATATGTGCTGATTGTTTCTGCTGCGGCCGCCAATTGCACACTGCGAAAATCATATTCTGCGGCAATCGCATCGTTGCGCGCAGCCGCCAGATCACCGCGTACTCTGCCAAACAGGTCAAGCTCATATGCGGCACCAAGGCTTACTGAATATGTTTCATTAGCGATCCGGTCGATAGTTTGCCCGCCAAATCCGCCAAAGGCACTGCCAGCGAGCGGGCTGTCGGAATAGCTGGTGCTGGCGGTGGCGGATAGTGCCGGAAATAACGCTGAACGGGCAATGCGGGCTTCCGCGCTGGCTTGCTCAACCCGGGCGGCCGCTTCTGCGATGTCGAGATTGTTACGCAGCGCATCGTTTACCAAACTATCGAGCACAGGATCGGAAAATTGCACCCACCAGTTTGCCGGGCGGTAGGTCCCGTCGATGTCAGTCGCAGAATAGCGTTCGGGAATATTTTCTGCGATTTTCGGTTGCTCGGCCAGCGGCGCCAGCGATATGCAAGCATTTAAAGGAAGCGTAGCCGCCAGGATCGCAAAAAGCCCAAGCCGTCCCATCACGCTCCCTCCAACGCAGCGCGCACAATGCGCCTGAGCCGGTCTATCAGCCGCTCTTGGAGTTCTGCATCAATCGCGTCCACGTCCATTAACAGACCAAGCGATGCCCGGGCATGCCGCAGGGTTACGGCCATTCCAAACAGGAACAGCGTCGTCGCGCGTATATCGGTCTGGTCAAGGTCAGGCCGCACGAGAGCGATTTGGCGCGTGAGCGGGTGAATCGTAAGTTCCATATGATTGCGCATCAGCTGACTCACCAACGGGGAGGGGGATTGCTGTTCCCGGGAAATAAACAATGCAAAAGCCGCCGATTCCTCCTGCAACATGAATGCCGCAGCTTTGCCAAGCATGTCGCAGATCCCGTCGATCCTTAGTTCATCAGGCGCATCGCCGGGCAGAGCGGGCAGTGGCGGGCTGGACAGGACGGTATGCAGATGCGTAAATATATGTTCTGCGGCAGCTTGATAGAGCCCCTCCTTACCGCCAAAATGATAAGTGATGGAACTCATCGCCGTGTTGGCTGCTGCGGCGATGTCGCGTGTGCTTGCCCCATCAAGGCCATGCGCGCCAAACTTCTCAATAGCTGTCTGGATAAGTCGGTCGCGCATTTGCCCTTTGTATTGTTCGTTCGAACGAATGCAATCGCAAAGCGCAGATTTCTGTGGAGCAGCTCGCGGGCTGGCATACTTATGTCCATCAGCACGCGTGTTTGAGCGGGCGATTGAACCGGCCCGTCGCTATCGTTCAGTGTACCGGGATGGCCAGCTCCCCCAAAACGCTATCGATCGCCTTTCTGACGCCGAAAAATCCGGCTTTGGCAAACGGCCATGTGGCACGGTCGAGATCGGGCAGGCACTGTTTCAAGCGGCCTTCTGCCGCACAAGCTGCCAGCTCCGGCCACAATGCGTCACGGGTCCATCCGGTGGGCAGATAGGGGGCAGCCAGGTGAGTAATATTCGCGCCTTCCAATATCGCCGCCAAGCTATCGTCTTTATTCCATATCTGGGCATCGCATTGAAAATGTGCGCTGGCCTCTTCCACACCTGCGGCCACGGCACCGCGCGCAAAATCCCCTGCCAGGGCGCCGATCCCGGCGTTGCTTCTGAATTCGGGACGGGCTGCTACGATGATCAACGCCGGTGACTGATCGAGGCTGAGCGGTTGGTGATGTGCACCTTCGTCATGCAGCAAAAGCGCGTACGGCTTCTGCACATCTTTGCCCGGGCCGGCACGTCCATCCGGTGCGGGAAGATCAAGCGGCTGGCGGCCATGCTGCGTATCCTCGGTCAGCGCGTCTGTCTCGCTCGCCAACCCATTGACCGATAACGGGCCGTCAGGATGGTTGGCGGTATAGCGGGTGATGTTGCCCGCCCTCGCAGTGTAGGTTTTGCCCTTGCTATGCAGCCCGCCAACCCACCGCCAGCTCAGCGTGTTGGATGCTGCATCGCCATCTATCAAATGGCGCAGAAAGAAATCCGCGCCCAAATGCCAATCAAGCCTGAGTGTGAAAATCCAGATGCTGGCAAACCACATCCGCGCATGGTTGTGCAGATATCCCGTCTCGGCCAATTCCTGCGCCCAGTGGTCGAATGCGGGAATACTGGTCTTTCCCTGTATCGCCCGTTCATACGCAGTGCGCAGGCCCGAATTGTTTGCGATGGCATCAACAGCCGCATCACGGCCTTGCGTGTAAGAATACCAGATGGTTGGCCGCTGTTCGAGATACCCCTTGAAATATATGCGCCAAAAGATTTCGCTGATGAATTTGTCAGCGGTTTTCAGGCTATGCTGCGCCAGTGCCGCCTGCAGCACCTCGGTCTCCTTGATGATCCCTGCATGGAGCCACGGTGATAGCTGCGACACATTGCTGCGGCTGGTGCCATCATCGTAATTGCGTGTGCGCTCATATTTCCGCCCTGCCGACGGTATGAACTCCTCCAGTTGGGCGAGCGCGGCGGCGCGAGTGGGTATCCAGTGCATGGCTTTGTAACGGCACGTGGGTAAACCGGTTCCGGCGTTGAGCTATTGTTCTGTCGGGGGTCCCGCCCGGCAGTTTCTATGGCCGGGGCCGGGCACCGCGTGCCGCCAAGACGCAAGTGGCCCGCAGATCGTACCGCGATGACGGCAATCAGGCAACGCGGTGTGCTGAATGCGAAACACCAAGCTTGCTATAGCCTGAAATTGTGCGACTATAAAGAAATATTTGTCTGCCTGATTGCAGTGTATAAAGCGTGTATCGAGCGTGTATCGAGCGTGTATTTCGGCGGTATTTAAAGGCAGCGTTATTTTGCCGGGTGGAGACAATAAAATGCATTCGCTGATCTATGTCAGCTCGGTTCGTGCCGAATTTGGCCCTGCCGAGCTTGAGACGTTGACCGCGCAAGCTGCACGCAAAAATGCGCGGCGCGAGATTACCGGCATGCTGGCATTTAATGGCAAGAGTTTTATGCAATTGCTAGAAGGCGAACAGAACCAAATAGAAGCATTGGTTGAAAAGATCAGCAAAGACCCCCGTCACCGCGATCTGATTGTGATACGCCGCCGCGATATTGAGGTGCGCGAATGCCCGGATTGGACTATGCGCAGTTTTGTTGTTCCGCTGGACCGGGCGGGGGATGCAAAACGGTTTTCAATGGCGTTGCCGGACGGTTTTGATCTTGATACGCGGTTGCTGTTTACCAGTTTCGGTTCTCTGGTAAGGCAGCAGCCCAAAGTTTAGGCTTACCATTCACTGCTTTGGACATGCTGATGACCCGCCGATTGCATATTGTATCCGTTCTCGCTTCCGGCTGTTTGCTGGCTTCTTTAAGCGGATGCCAGCGCGGTCCAGCCGATGGTACGGTAACTGCCGATAACGCAGAAGCTTACTCCGGTATTGCGGCCGATGAAGTGTTGCGTTTTGGCGGGAACGAACCGTTCTGGGGCGGAGAGGTGGCTGGAGAGACGCTTATCTATACCACCCCTGAAAACCCTGATGGCGCAGCGATTGCCGTTAAGCGGTTCGCGGGCATGAATGGCCTTGGCTATAGCGGAACACTCGGCGGGCAGGCTTTCGACATGGTTGTCACACCGGCAACATGCAGCGACACGATGGCCGATCGGACATATCCGTTCGCCATCACCCTGAGTATCGGCGAACAGGTGCGCAATGGTTGCGGCTGGACTGATCGGCAGCCAGCCACAGGCGACCAGAACCCGTGATGTTGAGTATAATTAGGCGAATCCCCTATGCCGTGCTAGGAGATACGGGCTGACGTCGAAAATTGCGACGGACTTCGGTACTATGACTACGAAACCGGATGGGAAACCACCGGTTTCCTACATTGGCGACGACTTCCTTTCATTTCACGAACTGATGCATACCCCCGCGCGCGGCAGTTCCGCCGGGCAGGGACAATCGTTCTCGAAAGGAACGCTATAATGACTACCGGTACAGTAAAATTTTTCAACGCAGACAAAGGGTATGGCTTTATCCAACCTGAAGATGGCGGCGATGATGCATTCGTGCACATTACAGCTGTCCACGCTGCGGGCATGCAGACGCTGGATAAGGAACAGCGCGTCAATTACGAATTAGAAACGGGCCGTAATGGCAAGACATCGGCTGTAAATCTGACTGCTGCATAACGCATTGGGACCCGGGTGCTGCATGCCATAACGGCAGCGCATCCGGGACTTCAATGTCATTTGCAGGAGACAGGTTTTGAGCCAGAATTACGAATTTTACAACACCCGCGCCAAAGAAGCGGCTGCTGAAGCTGCCAAGGCCACTCTCGATAATGTCCGCGAGCGCGCTTTGCGATCGGAAACCGCATGGCGCGAAATGGCTGATCGCGCGCTCCAGATGGAGCAGGAACGCGAGGTTGCGAAAGAAGAACGTGAAAAACGCCAGGCGGAGGCTGCTGAACTGGCCGCTGCACAGACGGCTGCCGAGCCCGAAGCGGTCGCCGGATAGGGTGCGGCATACCCATCCCCGGCCCGGGCGGCTGGAATAATCTGAATGGCGGGCTGACGGAAAGCGTTTGAGCCCGCCTTTTCTATCCCGCCTTTTCTATGGGGCCGGATACGGTGCACCAATACTGCTAAATGGCACCTGCCGCACAGATTACTTCGGAACCACCAAAGCGCGCACGCATTGGTCTGTTATGCGTGCCGCTCCTGTGGTTCGGCATATCCCCCGACGTGATTTAAAGGATTAGACTTATGAAAATGTTTGTAATTCCAGTAATGGCTTCCGCACTTGCGCTCGCGGCTTGCGGTGAAACAACTGAAGAAGCCGTTCCAAGCGACACAGCCGATATGGCGGAAACAGACGCTGCTGCTGATGTTGGCACCATTGTCGATGTCGCTTCAGGAAACGAAGATTTCTCCACTCTGGTAACCGCCGTCCAGGCAGCAGAACTGGTCGAGACGCTTAGCGGTGATGGCCCGTTCACAGTGTTTGCGCCAACCAATGCGGCTTTCACGAAATTGCCCGAAGGTACCTTGGAAGAGCTGACCAAGCCGGAAAACAAAGCCGCTTTGGTTGGTATCCTGACATATCATGTCGTGGCTGGCGAAACCTCTGCTGAACAGCTCATCGCTGCGATCGAGGCGGGCGACGGTTCGACCGAATTGAGCACCGTCAACGGTACGAAGCTGACCGCGACGCTGGTCGGCGAAGCCGTGGTATTGAGAGATGCCGCAGGCAATGCCTCGACTGTGACAGCGACAGACATTGATGCGTCAAACGGTGTCGTCCACGTCATCGATACAGTTGTGATGCCTGGCTGATCGACGGTATTACAGTATACTATGGATAATGGGCGGCTCGGCTTAGGCAGGGCCGCCCTTTCCATATTTGTCAAGCGGCGGATTAACGCTTGATGCCGGCAGATTCCAGTTCCCGGTCCAGACGGCCGGTGATCCACATGAAGTACATTTTGAAATCTGCGCCCAGCGACCACAGCGGATAGGTGAATGTCGCCGGCCGGTTCTTCTCAATTGTAAAGTGCGCCACCCAGGCGAAAAAATATCCGGCAACGGGCATCCCGATCAGCCACCACCAGGTACCATTATTTACGCCTTGCCAGATGGCGACACCGGCAATCGCGAGTACCAGGGTTGAGCCGACATAATGCAACGCCCGTGTTTCAGGCAAGGAATGCTCACGCAGATAAAACGGCCAGAATTCGGCAAATGTGGTATAGGTTTTGATCATTTTTCGGAACGCCTCTGTTGCGCGCAAGCTGACGGCACGCGGAACGTCTGGTTCAATACAGGCCGGGTATCTCGCGCTGCACGGCGCTGGGCGCGGCGGGCTGCAGCAATTCGCGCCGCTCCTGCACGCTTTGCAGGCCTTGCACGCCAGCGGTCCCGGCAATTGCGGTACAGGCGGAAGCGCCGCTGCGCAGGAACGCCAGTGCGGTGGCCACAGAATCTTCTGCCGGATTACCCAGCGCGTTCGTGATGTCGTCCTCTGCCCGGCAGGTATTGGGCACCACGCCCGCCAGACCGTTAAAATACTCGCCATTACCATCAGCGTTGACTGTCTGGAATGTCACGGCCCTGATCCGGTCATCGCATGCAGCAAGGTCAAAACCGAACTGGCCAACAGGCTTGCCCGATGTATTCGCCCCAACCAGCGCGAAATTATCGCCCACATAAGGTAGGAACGCATTGGCAACCAATTCGCTGGCAGAGGCCGTACCGTCCCGGCCGATCACTGCCATTTTCGTGACATTTATTGACGGAATGGCGACCGCTGCTGATGTGCCCGAAAAGCTTGCTGTGCTGCGGAACAGGCGGGTGGAGTTCTCACTCGATTTGCTGGGCCGCAAAACCGTGCGACTAAATACCTCGCCAGTATTATTTCCCCGCATCAGGTCACCCATCAGTTCGGCAATACGGACCAGCCCCCCGCCATTATATCGGAAGTCGAGAATGATCTCGGTTACGCCTTGGTCGGAAAAGTTCTGAAAGGCGGCTTGCAGGTCGCGGTCCGCCGATGCGACGATAAATGTTCGCAGATTGAGATAGCCCACCTGTTTGCCATTATCATTGATAATCTGCGCGCCGTAACGATCAGACACTGCGTCGAGCGCATAATCCGCTTTGGTAACTGTAACCTGCCGTTCGGTACTGTCCTGCTGGCGGATAACAAAAGTGCGCTGAAGCCCGGCGGTGGAGGCGCCCAGCCTGCTGATGACGCCGCTCGGCCCCTCGGCCGCCATGATGGAGGAAATCGATTCCAGCGTAGCGGCATTGGTGCCAAGCTGGATCAGTTCAACACCGCGATCGAACCCTTGCGGAAAAGCAGGCGCGTTTTCGAACGCTTCAATCACGAAGACGCGATTGGCCGCCGTGTCATATGCCAGCCGAATGCCAAACCCGGCGCTCGATCCATTCGCGATCAGATCATTTTCTTCCTCTATCGAGGTGATGAATGTGAAGCCTTTATCCTGCCCAGCAGCGCGTGCCGGGGCAACCAGTGCATCAAGATAGGATTGGACGGTCGTGAAATTGTTCTTGTTGACGGTGCGGTCGAGCAGATCAGGAAATAGATACCATTCATCCAGTACAGCAAAGGCAAAATCCTGCCGCGCTGAAAGCGAGCACGTCCCGGTCGATGGTGTCGGGGTCGGCGTACCGCCGCCGCCGCCGCCAATCGGTCCTTGGGGGCTGTCACCGCCGCATGCGACCAGTGAAGCGGCAAGAGTGATTGAAATAATGTTGCGGCCGATACTCATGAATTTTTGCTCCAAATGAACTTCCGGCGACACCCGCCGTGACAGTCCCCCTTCTGTGAATGATGCCGCCATCGCGCCTCATCGGCAAGCGAGTCGGGCAAGATTTTACCTGTCTAGTCCGTAAAGCGGACGAAATAGCCCGTAAAATTCTGCCGCAATGGTGGAAAACCCGCAATTTAGCCGTATTTTATCGGCTCGCACTCTCGCGGCCTGCGGCCAAGCGGCGTAGACCCATCATCTAAGGGAGAAAATTCGTAATGTCTGCAGACATACCCGCTTGGCTGAAGGCTGCACTGGAGAAATCCGGTGGAGCATTGCCCAGCCATGCAGCCAGCCTGCTGATTGCCGAATTGGCCGATGAGCGCAGCATTGCGCGCGGCGGATTCTCTTTTTCCAGCCCGGCATTTGATGATGGTCAGCAACTTGACCCGTGTTTTACCGCTGATGAAGAAGATGCAGTGGCCCCGCCGCTGGAATGGTCCGCGCCGCCGCCCGGCACTCAGGAAATTGTGATTATTGTTGAAGACGCAGATGCCAATGGTGATGCGCCAACGCTCCATTGGGCGGTTTGGGGATTGCCCGGCCAGAAGGGCAAGCTGCTGGAAGGCGAGGCGCCGCCGCGTGTGGGCAAAAACGCCCAGCGCAATTCGGAATGGCTGTTGCCGCAGCCGCCCGAGGATGACGCGCCGCATCGTTACGTGTTTCAGATTTTCGCACTCGACCTGCCAATGACTTTGATGCCCGGCTCTTCAATTGCCGATCTTGTTAAATCAATGAAAGGTCATGTCACCGCCGCCAATATACTGATCGGAACATATGAAAGAGAAGTATGGGATGATGACGATGGTGGCGATGACCTGCCGTAAGGCAGGATGAAGAGGCCGACACTTTTGAATATTAACGCCAATCTGGAAAGGATATAATTATGGCTGGCAAAAACAATGCACTTCAGAAACCTGTGACTTTGTCGGGTGAACTTGAGAACGTAATCGGCAAGGGTCCGATGACACGGGCGCAAGTAACATCCAAGATCTGGGAGTATATCAAAGGCAATGATCTGCAGGACAGCAAGGACAAGCGTCAGATCAACCCGGACGCGAAATTGAGCGCGGTGATCGGCAAAGATCAGATTTCCATGTTCAAAATGACTGCTGCGGTATCAAAGCACCTGACATAGGATTACTCAGGATTTGGGGCGGAACGGCCAGTCGGTCGTTCCGCTCACCCATAATGCCAGCCAGATGATCACCGGCTGAGCCATCATCCGGGGGATGTGATAGACGAGATTCGATCCGCCCTCCGCGCCCCAATCCAGCATCATGTGGTGAATATTCGCTGGCCAGACGCATAGGGCGTATAGCGCCAGACCCATGCCTGCTGCCATACGCAATCGCGGGCTCCAGGGTTGCATCAACCCGATCGCACCAAGCAGTTCAGCCACGCCGGTAAGATAGACGATCTGCAACGCAAAGGGCACCCATGCTGGCATGATCCGCATGAAGAATTCCGGCGATGCAAGATGGGCATAACCCGCAAAGGCGTATAAGATCGCCAGAATCCAAAGCAAAACCGTGCGCACCATCGCGGCATTCCTCCCTTAAACATTGCGGCTATTTCAACTGCGATTATTTGCGGTAAAGCGCCAGTAAAGAACCTTAGGCATGTGTTCTGGAGATCGTAAATGAAAAAGCCCGTAACCCTCTCGTTTTTGACACTCGTTCCGGCGCTGATGCTCGGCGCGGGGCCGGTATTGGCGGACACGCCGGAAGAAACCGCTGCAGCGGCACTGGCGGCAGCGCCGGTATGGGACGGTCACAATGACGTACCGATCCAATTGCGTGCACGGTTTGGCAATACCATCAACGACTTCGATTTTGAGGATACAACCGGGACCGGTGCGGACCATCCGGAGGGCCGGACGATGCACACGGACCTGACCCGGCTTCGTGCGGGCAAGGTTGGGGCGCAGTGGTGGTCTGTCTATGTCAGTCCTTCGCTTAGCGAACCCGAGGCTGTGCAGGCGGTGATTGAACAGATTGATGTGACCAAGCGATTGATCGGCCGCTATCCCGCCGATCTGGAACTGGCGCTGACGGCTGATGATGTGGAGGCCGTTATGGCGAAAGGCAAGATCGCTTCCTTGCTGGGTATGGAAGGTGGCCACTCAGTCGGTTCCAGTCTCGCCGTGCTGCGCCAAACCTACGATCTGGGTGCGCGCTACATGACTTTGACTCACTCGCGTAATACTCCGTGGGCTGACAGCGCGACAGATACCCCCGAACATGACGGTCTGACCGATTTCGGGAGGGACTTGGTGCGCGAAATGAACCGGATCGGCATGCTGGTTGACCTTAGTCATGTGAGCGAGGCGGCGATGCATGATGCGCTGGATGTCACGCAAGCTCCAGTGATTTTCAGCCACTCTTCAGCGCGCGCCATCAATGGACACGCGCGCAATGTGCCCGATGGCGTATTGCAACGCTTGCCCGCCAATGGTGGGATTATCATGATCACCGCAGTGCCGGGCTTTCTCAGCGAGCCAGCGAGGCAATGGAATGCGAACCGTGCCGCAGAAAAAGCCAGATTGGAAGCCATGTGGCAAGGACAACCTGGCGCTGTGACCGAGCGGCTGGATCTTTGGGATGCGGCAAATCCGCTGCCGGTGGCCGATATTGGCGATATGGCAGACCATATCGACCATGTGCGCAGCATCGCGGGCGTTGGCAGTATTGGCATAGGCGGTGATTATGATGGCATCCCCTTCGCACCTGAAGGGCTTGAGGATGTATCCACCTATCCCGCGCTGTTTACCGAACTGGCACGGCGAGGTTACACCCAGTCCGAACTGGAACAGATATCTTTCGGTAACATGATGCGGGTGATGCGCGCGGCGGAAACATTCAAAGCCAGCGCGTCGGGCGCGGTGCCAATAGAAACGCCGGCGCCGTAATCCGGTGCCGGCGCTTGTTTCACCGAGGCTGGCCCGGCTTAGTCCTGTGCTTTGAGCTCCGATCCGCGCTTGAGCACTTCATCTCCGTCATCCTGTTTGATCAGATAGGCAGGGTTGTCACTGTCACCGTCTTTGGTGACTTCGGTGCCTTGCAGCGTCCGGGTTACTTCGCGTTCGAACCGTTCGGTAATCTGGCCTTTTCCTTCACCATTACCCCAGTTCCATTTAACATATTGGCGTGTTTGAAAACTGTTGGAATTGGCCATGATTTAAGACGCCAGTGCCGGAATGATCCACACGGCCGACATCGCAATGACCGCCAGCGTCAGACTGATTCCCAATACCCACCGCATCGCGCCGACTTTGCGGCCGCCGCTTGCCTCGGTTTCGTTCACTCTCACTTGATCGCCATTTTTATTCATAATACCTCCAAAAATTCTTGGACCTTTACCCAATCAATCGACCTGACCGTGCAAGGTTCCAAGAAGCGGGCCCCGTTTATTGCCGCTGCGGATGCGCTTAATCGCGGAGAAGTTCGTTAATTGCGGTTTTGGAACGCGTCTGCGCATCGACGGTTTTTACAATTACCGCGCATGCAAGCGATGGCCCGGGCGTGCCGTCAGGCAGCGGTTTGCCGGGCAGCGCGCCGGGTACAACCACGCTGTATGGCGGAAGATGGCCAGTGATAATCTCGCCCGTATCACGGTTCACAATTTTGGTTGATCCGGTGATAAAGACGCCCATCGCCACAACGCAGCCTTCACCCACAATTACCCCCTCAACAATTTCAGACCGCGCCCCGATGAAGCAATTATCGCCTATGATGGTCGGGTTGGCCTGCATCGGTTCAAGCACGCCGCCAATGCCTGTGCCTGCCGAAATATGGCAGTTTTTGCCAATCTGGGCGCAGCTGCCAACCGATGCCCAGGTATCGATCATGGTACCATCGCCGACATAGGCACCGATATTCACGAAGCTGGGCATCAAAACCACGTTTTTGCCAATGAAGCTTCCGTGCCGCGCAATGGCTCCAGGTACGACGCGAAAACCGGCATCTCGGAACTGCGTATCACTCCAGCCGGAAAATTTGGAGGGCACCTTGTCAAATCCTGGCGCTCCCGCAGAGCCGCCGTCGATCACTACATTGTCGTTCAGGCGGAACGACAGCAGCACCGCCTTTTTCAGCCATTGGTTAACAATCCATCCGCCATTGCCATCCGGCTGCGCGACCCGCGCCGTGCCAACATCGATCATCGTCAGCGCCGCATCGACCGCTTCGCGTATATCGGCGCGGTCTTGCGAAATACTGGCCCGGTCTTCCCAAGCGGCGTTAATGGCGGTTTCAAGAGTGCTGGTCATAATGCGGTCCGTCTTTTGAAGAAATCCATGCCCGGCTGCTAGCCGCAGAAGCGGGCAGCGGCAAGCAGCCAGCGATCAGGCCCCATGACCTGGCCCCATGACCTGGCCCCATGACCGGGCCCCATGATTGGGCTCAAATATCAGGGTCAGGACCTATCAATCCCCGCAGCGTGGTTTGCAGCGATTGGTCAAATCGCACCGGGTCGTCAGAATTGGTTCGATCTTAGGCAGAACTGCCCCTGATACGGCAACCAGCCTTTCCGGCGGGCATTGACGCCCAATATCATCGTTACTGTGACGCCGCGGCTAACGGATAAATAGCTCCTGATCCTGACGCGGAGGCCGGAATTGTAAAAGCTGCTGTATGGTTAAGCCTGATTGGCAAGCAAGCCTTTACCCGCTTGGTCAATTGTGACTATGGTGCCTGTGGTGGGCGGAATTGCGAAAGTATAGCTATGAACGGTCCCCGCTCGTCCCAGATCAGTTTCAAGATTGCTGCATGTCTCGCTGCGCTGACCATGCTGTCAGCCTGCGGCGGCGGCAGTTCTGGATCAACCGGCGGCCCGATCAGCGCGCCTCCACCGCCGCCGCCGCCGCCTCCACCTCCACCACCTCCCCCGCCGCCACCTCCGCCGCCTCCCTCAATCACGGATTTCAATACCGCTGAATTCAGGCGGTCAGACGGGCCGAGCTTCCACAATGCCGTCAGCGCATGGCAGAATAATATCACTGGCAGCGGCGCGACAATTGCGATCATTGATACGGGGATTGATCTCGACAGCCCTGAATTTGTCGGGCGTATTCATCCTGACTCGACCTATGTCGCCGGGACCGGATCGGCTGAGGCAGAGGATGATCACGGCACTAATGTCGCGCTTGTCGCTGCCGGCGCGCGCGACAATTCGGGTGTAGTGGGGATTGCGTTTGACGCACAGATTCTGGCTCTGCGGAGTGATCAGCCGGGCAGCTGCGCGACCGAAACCGACGCCGCGCTGGATGGCTGCCGGTTTGGTGACCGCGACATCGCGCGCGGCGTCGACCAGGCGGTATCCTCCGGCGCGACTGTAATTAATCTCAGCCTTGGCGGCAGCACACCAACGCGTATTTTGCGAGAGGCGATCGCGCGGGCCGCGGCAGCCGGGCTGGTGATCGTAGTTTCGGCTGGAAATGATGGCGATTCAACCGATGCCGGGATTGACCCGGATCAGCCCGATCCGTTTGCAGCCGGATTGCTGGCCGCAGGGGGCGGCAATGTCATCATTGTCGGATCTGTTGATGAAGACGGCAACTTTTCCGACTTCAGCAACCGGGCCGGCGACCTCTCATCCTCCTTTCTTTCAGCACGCGGCGAGGCGATTTGCTGTATTTACGAAGATGGCGAATTGCGGGTTACAACCGACGAGAATGGCGCCCGTTTCGTTACCCTGTTTTCGGGCACCAGCTTTTCCGCACCGCAAGTCGCGGGTGCAGCGGCCTTGCTGGCACAGGCATTTCCCAATCTTACAGGGGCGCAAATCGTGTCGATCTTGCTCGACAGTGCGCGCGATGCCGGTGCCGCCGGACGCGACGGTGTTTTTGGCAGAGGTATTTTGGATATCGCAGCAGCACTTGCGCCGGGCTCCGCCACGTCTCTTGGTGGTTCCACCACCGCGCTCGCGCTGACTGACGATACAGCGATCGCCTCCTCGCCGATGGGTGATGCCTTGACCAATGTCCAGCTCGGCGCGGTAATTACCGACCAATATGGGCGGGCCTACAGCTATGATGTCGGCAGCAGGTTCCGCAGCGCATCGATACAACCGCGCCTGCTCGGCGTGATAGAACCACAGGGCCGCCGGGTGCGCGCTGGCGGTGAAAATATCGCGCTGGCATTCACCGTGGGCGATAATCGCGGTTCTGCGCCTCTATCCCCGTTACGGCTCAGCCCTCAACAGGCGGAGCAGGCACGGGTTATCGCCGGTACAATCGCGGTTAAACTGTCGCCTGGCACCGATATTGCGTTTGGTTTTGCCGAAGGTGCCGCCGGACTGGTGGGGCAATTGCAGGATCAAAGCCGTCCGGCGTTTCTCGTCGCGCGCGCTGCAGGCGGCGATACAGGCTTCTTGCGTAGCAATGACGCCGCGCTCGCACTGCGCCGCGAGATCGGTAGCTGGGGCCTGACGTTGAGCGCCGAGACCGGTGACGCTGTGCTGGGCGAATTTCGGGTTGCAAACGGGCTGGCGCAGCGCCGCCGTGATCGCCGCCGGGTTGACAGCGTCGGCATTGCGGCTGACCGCCGTTTCGGGTCGCTGGAAACCGCTCTGGGCCTGACAGTGATGCTTGAACAGCGTACACTGCTTGGCGCCTATTTCCACGAATCCTTTGGCGGGGGCGGGGCAAATACCGCCTTTATCGATGCCAGTGCGGCTTACTCGCCCGCCAATAAGTGGCGGATTGGCGCATCATTGCGGCGCGGCTTCACATCGGCGGAACGGGCTGGCTTTGTTGTCGCTGGTTCCGATTTCCAGTCTCAGGCATGGGCATTTGACATAAGCCGCCGCAATGTTGTGGCAACGGGCGACAGTCTGGGATTCCGCCTGTCACAGCCGCTGCGCGTTTCCGGCGGCGGCTTGCTGATCGATCTGCCGGTTGCTTATGATTATAGCACGGGCAGCGCGACTTTGGGTGAGCGGTTTGTTGCGCTGTCACCCGGTGGCCGCGAAATGATGGGCGAATTGGCTTGGAGCGGCCATGCCTTTGGCGGCGCAGCCTACGCCAGTGTGTTTTACCGTCAGCAACCAGGCCATGTGGCCGGTACACCCGGTGATGCGGGCGTGGCAGTCAAATGGAGCGCCGGTTTCTAGGCGGCTGTCACAGGCCAGCCTCCCTGGCGTAGTGATAGGCCCTCTCGACTAGCGGAATCACGCGGTCGGACATTGTTTTGGCGTGGGCGCTGGATGCGGTCCCATCGATGACGCGTTTCTTGATACCCTGAATAATGCCCGCGAGCCGGAACAGGTTGAAAGCAAAGTACCAATCCATTGGCGGAATGGGGTATCCGGTTCGCGCAACATAGCGTTCAACGGCTTGCTCCATTGTGGGAATGCCCAGCGCTGCGTGATCGAGCCCGCCAATGCCTGCGCGGCCATCAACCGGACTGATCCAGTTCAGCATCAGATAGGAAAAATCGCTGACCGGATCGCCCAGGGTGGACAATTCCCAGTCAAGCACTGCGATCACGCGCGGTTCGGTGCTGTGAAAAATCATATTGTCGAGTCGGTAATCACCGTGCACGATGCTGCTGGCGTGCTGATCGGGAATGGTCGTCGGCAGCCATTCGATCAGCGCGTCCATTTCCGGAATCACTTCGGTTTCAGACAATTTATACTGCTTTGACCAGCGGGCGATTTGCCGCGCGCAGTAATCGGTTGGCTTGCCAAAATTACGCATCCCGATGGCATCGACATCGGCAAGATGCAGATCGGCCATCGTATCGATCATGGCATTGTAAATTCGGGTCCGTTCGGCCGGGTCCGAAGCGGGCAAGGCCCCGTCCCACAGGCTGCGTCCCTCCGCCATGCTCATGACGAAAAACATCGATCCGATAACGTCCCGATCTTCGCACAGGCCATAGGCCGCCGGTACCGGAAAACCTGTCGGGCCGAGCGCGGCCATCGCCATATATTCGCGGTCGACCGCATGCGCTGAAGGCAACAATTTGCCAAATGGCTGGCGGCGCAGAACATAGGAAGCGGCCGGCGTATCAATCCGGTATGTCGGGTTTGACTGGCCGCCTTTGAACTTGGATAGAGTCAGCGGGCCGGCAAAGCCCGCGACATTGGCCGCCATCCAGTCAGCCAGTTTGGCTTCATCCAATTTATCGGCATCGGGCACAGCGACAGTGCCGACCATTTCCTTTTCGTAATCCATGATCATTCCTCAGCCAAAAACGATGACAGAACGTGCTGCATTGCCAGCGCGCATGGTGTCGAAACCGGCATTGATATCATCAAGCGTGATCCGTTCGGCAATCAGCGTATCGAGATCAAGCAGCCCGCGCAGGTAGAAATTGACCAGACGCGGCAAATCAACGGGAAAGTGGTTTTCGCCCATGATCGCGCCCTGCAATTTCTTACCGCCGAGCAAGTCCATCGCGCCCAGCCCGACTTTGCAATCGAGCGGCATCATACCCAGAATAATCGCCGTGCCGCCGCGCCGCAGAGACGCTACAGCCAGATCGGCAGAGGCTTGCCGTCCGACAGCCTCAATCGCATAATGCGCGCCGCCACCGGTCAGCGTGAGGATCTGCTTTGCGGCATCATCGGCCAGCGCGTCAACCGTATGCGTTGCGCCCAGCACGCTGGCGAGTTCACGTTTTTCTTTGAGCGGATCGGCGGCGATGACCATGCCGGCCCCGGCGATTTTCGCGGCATTGATCGCAGCAAGGCCCACGCCGCCGCAGCCGACCACGAGTACGGTTTCACCCGGCGTGACATTGGCGGCATTGAAAATAGTGCCAGCACCGGTGGTTACTGCGCAGCCGAGCAGGGCCGCACGGTCCATCGGCATGTCTTTATCGATCGACACGCAGGCATTTTCGTGGATCAACATCTGTTCGCTGAAGGCAGACAGGTTGAGCATTTGATTGACTGTCTGGCCGCCGTCACGCGTAATCCGCGGCACAGCATCGCTGCCGCGCCGTGTGGCACCGCCCAGACACAGCGCAAGCCGCCCGGTGACGCAAAATTCGCATTGCCCGCAAAAGGCAGACAGGCACGATACCACATGATCACCCGGCTTTACCGAGCGCACTTCACTGCCCACAGCGCGGACAATGCCGGCGGCCTCATGGCCCGGTATACACGGCAAGGCATGCGGGTATGACCCGTCGATAAAATGCAAATCCGAATGGCACAGGCCGCATGCCTTGGTGTCAATCAGGACTTCATGCGGGGCCGGGTCAGCCAGTTCGACATCGGCTATAACCAGGCCCTGTCTAGGCTGTTCGAGAATGGCTGCTTTTGCCAAATGTTCCTCCTGTGGTTTCTCTGCGATATCGGTGCGATGCCGCAGAGAATATGCAGATTAGCGCGTCGCGCCCATCTCGCCAGAGCTTAACGCATCGGTTTCGCTCGGCACGACCGTGTGCTTGGCAAATTCCATCCGTGCGATAGAGCGTGCGTGCACTTCATCAGGCCCATCCGCCAACCGCAAAGTGCGCTGGTGCGCGTAAGCATTAGCGAGGCCGAAATCATTTGACACGCCGCCCCCGCCATGCGCCTGGATCGCGTCATCAATGATTTTCAGCGCCATATTGGGGGCCTGAACCTTGATCATCGCAATCTCCTGCTTGGCCGATTTGTTACCAACCTTATCCATCATATCGGCCGCTTTCAGGCACAGCAGACGGGTCATATCAATATCGATCCGGGCGCGTGCAACACGTTCTTCCCATACCGAATATTGATAGATTGGCTTGCCAAATGCGACACGCGATTGAAGGCGCTGGCACATTTTCTCCAGCGCCTCTTCTGCCACACCGATCGTGCGCATGCAGTGGTGAATGCGGCCAGGACCAAGGCGCCCCTGGGCGATCTCGAACCCGCGTCCTTCGCCCAGCAGCAAATTGGAGGCAGGCACGCGAACGTCCTTCATTTCCACTTCCATATGGCCGTGCGGCGCATCGTCATATCCGAATACCGGCAAGTGACGGATAATGTTCACGCCCGGTGCGTCATTCGGCATCAGGATCATGCTCTGCTGCGCATGGCGTTTGGCCTCGAAATCGGTTTTGCCCATCACGATGGAGACGGCGCAGCGCGGATCGCCGAGACCAGAAGACCACCATTTGCGGCCATTAATCACATATTCGTCACCATCGCGTTCGATCCGGGTTTCGATATTGGTCGCGTCCGAGGATGCCACCGCAGGTTCGGTCATCAGGAAGGCGGAACGTATTTCGCCATTCATCAGCTTGCCCAGCCACTGGTCTTTTTGCTCGCGCGTGCCGTAACGGTGGAACACCTCCATATTGCCGGTGTCCGGTGCGGAGCAGTTGAACACTTCGCTGGCCCAGCCAATGCGGCCCATTTCTTCAGCGCACAGCGCGTATTCAAGATTGGTCAGGCCTGGTCCATCAAATTCGAAACTATCATCCACATGGTCCAGCTGGCCCTGCGGCGGCATGAACAGGTTCCAGATACCTTGCGCTTTCGCTTTGGCCTTTTGATCTTCGATGACCTGGATCACTTTCCAGCGGTCGCCCTCGGCATCCTGCGCTTTGTACACATCCATATTGGGACGGATATTGGCTTCGATAAAATTGCGCACACGGTCGCGCCAATGGGTTTGCCGTTCTGTCAGGTCGAAATTCATGGGGTCTTAGTCCTTTCTGATTCGGATAATGGCTTAGGGGTTTGCAGGGGCCGGGTCGACCTCGCCATTATTATTACCGCGGCCGGGGCTGAGGCTGGCAATGCGCGCTTCATGGTCGGCACGGTGGATCGGGAATCGGTTGAGCCAATAGGCGGAGAACAGCGCCAGAATGATCGATACACCGACATATAATATGGTGAAATTATCAAGTATGCGGGAGGCGACTTCGCCGGGCTGCGCGCCGTTTGGGATACCCGCAGCATCAACAATCAGTCCAGACAGGAGAATACCCAGCCCGGTCGCACATTTCTGAATGAACCAGTACCCTGAAAAGAAGGACCCTTCTGCCCGGCGGCCGCTGCGTTCCTCGAATGCCTCGACAATATCTGCGACCATCGATGATGCGGACACCATGACCATCACGGCAAACACATTGCTGCCCAGAACAAATGCATAGACCAGGGCATGTGATGCCGTATCGCCAATTTCCGGCCAGATACCGGCCAACCGCAAAAGATAGGGTGTGGTCCATAGAACCAGAGCGATCAGCGTGGAAACAGCCGCCACCCGGTGCTTGCCAAATCGCCTGTGCAGCGGGCCGAGTGTCAAAAAGACTATCACCACGCTGAGGAACAGTACGATCGGGTAAAACACAAAGGCCGCAGCGGAAAATTCCCATACGAAATTATAGAGATACAGCTTCATGGAAAACGTCATGCCCTGGCTGATAAAGGCACCGATCGCGCCGGCGGCCAAAAACAGAAATGCGCGCTCTGAGAAGGCTTCAATAATTTCCGAAAACGTGCCTTTGACGGTAAACGGGCCAGGCTTGATAGCGGGCAAGTGGGCGACGCGGCGGTGCTGGCCAAGCGCCGAGGCCATCACCGAGATAAAAATGAGTGCCCCGCCGAAGAGCCCGAAACTGGCATAGCCCTGCGGCTGCAATTGCGCATCACCGGGCAGGAATACGGTATAGGCCAGCAATATCATGGTTAGGCCGCCCGCCCAGCCAAACAGGAACCGGTAACGGAACAAGGTTGTCCGCTCGTCATAATCTTTGGTCAGTTCAGGAACCAGCGCGGTCGAAGGGACTTCGCACGCCGAAAGCAGCAGTCGCACCAGTATCGCAATACCCAGAAGGCCCCAGAAGCTGGGCGTTCCGTTCACCGGCGGCGCCCATAATATGGCCCATACCACCGCCAGCGGCAGAGCGGCGCAATAGAGCCACGGCAGGCGCCGCCCCCAGCGTGTATAGGTCCGGTCCCCCAGATTGCCGATCAATGGATCGACTATCCCGTCAACCAATAGCGCAAGAAACAGCGCCAGACTGACCAATGTGGCCGGCATCCCAAGCACCTGGTTGTAATAGAGCAGCAGGAAAACCGAAAATCCGGTATCTTTCACGCCAAAGGCAACCGCGCCAAAACCGTTGGCCAGCTTGATCTGCAGCGGCAGCGCGCGGCTCGGCACGGTGCCGCTCACGGCTTAATCTGCTCCGCCATAGCGCGCAGCGCTTCGAACATGTCGGGCTCGTTGGCATCCCAGGAATATTTCGGGCCGATCGTGATCCCGCCATCAACCACGATCGAGGTCCCGTTTATGAAGGAGGCTTCCTCACTCGCCAGAAACGCCACTGCATTGGCGATATCTTCCGCCTGTCCGCCGCGGTTGACAGGCTGCGCTCCCGCAGACATCGCAGCAATCGCCGCTTTACCCATTTCGGCATGTTCGCCGGTCAGTTCGAGCGAGGATGTAAAGATGTTGGTATTGATGAAGCCGGGTTGGACAGCATTGACGCGAATCTGGTGCCTGGCCAGATCCGCAGCAGACATTTTGGTGAGATGTAGCACGCCCGCTTTGGCCACGGCATAGGCAGTAGGCGAATATCCCGGACCGGCCGCGGCGACACTGGCGGTATTGATAATGCTAGCCCCCTGTCGCCCGGTCATATGCGGCACGGCATAACGGATACCGAAGGCAACCGAGCGCAGCAGCAGGTCCATTGTCCGATCCCAGCCTGCAGGCTCAATCTCGTCAATCGGCGCACCGTCACCGCCGGCACCGGCATTGTTAAAGACGATGTCGATCCCGCCAGTATCCGCAGCGGCGCGGTCCATCAGGGCTTTGATGTCCTCCGTCGAAGTGACGTCGCATCGCTGGAATATAACCGCGCCATTCGACCGCTTGACCAGCTCTGCGCCGCCTTCCTCGTCAATGTCGGCGGCGTATACGGTTGCCCCTTCACTCGCCAGAAGCAAACCTGATGCCTCGCCAATTCCCGACGCTGCACCGGTGACCACTGCGGTCTTGCCAGAGAATCGCATCACCCTCTCCATATGCTGTTTTTATGCGCGCAGCTTACGGGAGGGGGGAGGCGCGTCAACGCCTGTCTGCCGTGCGCTGCTGCCTGACGCTACGGAAAGGCAGGGCAGGAAAATTTTGCTCGTGCATACCATTGCATGATGCCGGTTTTTGCCCTTAACGTAAACGGCAATCCACCAGGGCAGTGCAACCAGAAGACTGAACAGCACATTGAATCGAGAGGAACCGAAATGGCCGATCTAGAGACTTTTCGCAGCGAAACCCGCGCCTGGCTGGAGGCACATTGCCCCGCCGAAATGCGCGAGCCCGTTCGCGATGAAGAGGACATCTACTGGGGCGGCCGCAACGCCGAGTTCAAAAATGCCGCCCAGAAAGCGTGGTTTCAAGCCTGCGTCGATAAAGGCTATACCGTGCCATCCTGGCCCAAAGCCTATGGCGGTGCCGGATTGTCGCCTGCCGAGGAAAAGATCCTGCGGCAGGAAATGGCTGCGATCGGGGCGCGCCTGCCGCTGTCCAGCTTTGGCATCTGGATGCTTGGCCCGGCACTGCTGAAATTCGGCACTGAAGAACAGAAGGTCAAATTCCTGAATGAAATCGCGCGCGGTGAAATCCGCTGGTGTCAGGGATACTCGGAGCCCGGATCGGGCAGCGATCTGGTTTCGATGCAGACCTTTGGCGAAGACAGGGGCGACCACTGGGAAGTCAGCGGACAGAAAATCTGGACATCCTATGCCGATCAGGCCGACTGGATTTTCTGCCTTGTGCGAACTGACAAGAGCAACAAATATCAGGGCATCACATTCATGCTGTTCGATATGGAAAGCGAAGGTGTCTCGACCAAGCCGATCCTGCTCATCAGCGGCAATAGTCCGTTTTGCGAGACATTCTTCGACAATGTCAAAGTCCCCAAAGATCAATTCGTCGGTGAGGTTAATCGCGGGTGGGATGTCGCAAAATATCTGCTGGGTCACGAGCGCGAGATGATTTCGGGTGCAGATGGCGGTGACCGCACATCGGCGATTGGTGCCGCAATGCTGCGCCATACCCGCAAAGATGGCGGCGAGCTTGATCCAGTATTCCGTTCAGAGCTGGCGATGTTCGATGTCGATGCGCTGGCCTACGGCGCGATGGGCGAAAAATTTCTCGATGAAATGAAAGCGGGCAAGGGCCATCCCGCGCAGCCGAACATGATGAAATATGTCGGCACCGAATTGAACAAACGCCGCCACGAATTGATGATGAGTGCGGGCGGTTCGCGCAGTCTGGAATGGGACAGCGAAGAAACCAGCGGCGGCAAACCGGCGCGCGGCTGGCTGCGCACCAAAGCCAATTCCATCGAAGGCGGCACCAGCGAAGTGATGCTGAATGTTGTGGCCAAACGCATTCTCGACCTGCCGGGAGCCTGATTGATGCCGCTTTATCATGATGACGATCAGGCCATGCTGGCCGATAGTGCCGCGCAATTTATGGCGGAGGAAGGCTCGATCAAGAAACAGCTGCGCCATTGGCGCGATACTGGCTGTAAAGACGGTTTTGGCCATGCTTTGTGGAAACAGTTTGCCGAAATGGGGTTCACCGGAATTCTGGTGGGCGAGGATGATGGCGGCATGGGTATGGGCACTGTCGAGGCGGGCATCGTGCTCGAACAGATCGGCCGCAATCTTACCCCGTCGCCGTTCCTGACCAGTGCTGTTGTGGCAGCGACTGCGCTGAATAATGCCAGCGCCGATTTGCGCGGACGCTATCTGCCCGGTCTGCTGTCGGGCGATAGCGTGTTTGCTGTCGCGATTGATGAAGGCGGCAAACACCGGCCCGAGCGGGTCCGGACCAGGGCGGAAAAATCGGGCAACGGTTTCAAGCTGTCGGGTCAGAAAGATTTCGTCATTCACGGCTCCAGCGCCGATATGATCATCGTTGCCGCGCGGACATCGGGCGATGCGGACGACGATGACGGCATCACTCTGTTTGCGGTTCCCAAGGATGCCGCCGGTCTGGACCAGGAAGCGGTCAGGCTGGTCGATAGCTCTGTCGCGACACACATGAAAATAGACGGTGTCGAGCTGGATGGTGACGCGGTTATTGGCGAGGTTGATGGCGGCCGTGAAGTGCTCAACAAAATTCTCAATGCGGGCCGGGTCGGTGCCGCTGCCGAGGGTTGCGGCGTGGCTGGCGGCGCGATGGATATGACGATTGATTACCTCAAACAGCGCAAGCAGTTTGGCAAATTTATCGGCGAGTTTCAGGCTTTGCAGCACCGCGCTGCGCATCTCTATTCTGAGGTGGAGATTGCCCGCGCGGTGACCATCAAAGCCAGTCAGTTGCTGGATGGCGGCAGTGACAAGGCCGACATGATGGTTTCCGTTGCCAAAGCCAAGGTCGCAAAAGCGGCGGGCCTTGCGGTGAAGGAAGGCGTGCAAATGCATGGCGGCATCGGCATGACCGATGAATATGATATCGGCCTGTTCATGAAGCGCGACCGCGCGCTGCAGGAATTCCTCGGCGATGCCTATTACCATGCTGGCCGGGTCGCCGTCATGAGCGGTTATTAAGGGAACCGGCCCGGCTGACAGCCGGGCCGCAGGGCTGGCTGGCTGCTGGCCATTTGGCCGCCCCTCCAAGGCTTTTGGTGCAACCGATATGCCGTCAAAGAAAAGGAACGCAGTATGATGAATTTGAAGGACCTGTTCGGCCTGGAGGGCAAAGTGGCACTGGTCACTGGCGGGTCGCGCGGGATTGGCAAAATGATCGTCGAAGGCCTGCTGGAGGCGGGCTGCGCAAGGGTCTACATCGTTGCGCGCAAGAAAGACCAAGTCGATGCCACCGCCGCTGAACTGGGCGACAAGGTGATCGGCATGACCGGCGATCTGTCGCAATTGGACGGCATCCAGAAATTGGCAGATGATCTGGCAGCGCGCGAGTACAGGCTTGATCTGCTGGTCAATAATGCCGGTGCCGCATGGGGCGAACCGTTCAAGGACTTCTCCGAAGCGGGCTGGGACCGGACGATGGACCTCAATGTCAAAACCCCGTTCTTCCTGACGCAAAAATTGCACGGGCTTCTGAAAGCCGCCGCAACGCCCGAGCGCCCCGCAAAAGTGCTGATGATTGCCAGCATTGACGGGATGAAAAGCAACCCGTGGCCAACCTATCCCTACCAAGCATCCAAAGCGGGCCTGATCCATCTGACCCGGCGGATGGCGGCGGAACTGATCGGCGATAATATCATCGTCAACGGCATCGGCCCCGGCGCATTCCCCAGCGACATGAACAGGGCCGCGCGCGATAATGAGGAACTGGTCAAACGCGGCATCCCCTCGCGCCGTGTGGGCGTGACCGAGGATATGGCGGCAGGCGCGATCTATCTGCTCAGCCGCGCGGGCGATTACGTAGTGGGCACAACAATACCTATTGACGGGGGCGTGGTAAATGCAAATATCGGCGCAGGAAACTTCGTCGATCCATCGGGTCAATAGAGAACCCCGACGGCCCGATGGGCCTATAGATGAGGAAGGGCCGCCGGAGCAATCTGGCGGCCTTTTTTGTTGGCTCTGCTTGACACTTGCTTGACACAATTGACACTGTGTCAAGCGCAGTTCTTGAAGATTTATTTCATTATATCATAGAGTTACGTGAATTTCGAATATACAGACACGCAAGGGAGGGGCCGGGGGCCTGTTGCGGGTATTGCCTTCACCGATCCATCAATATGCCATCCACCCTAGATTCCCGCCTACGCAGGAATGACGAAGAGTGACGGCGGCATCCATCGACAATGTGAAAGAACGCCCACGCCCTATCGTAAAGGATTTAAGTAGGAAAATGGTTGTGTGTTTATCGGCAGGCAGCGCACCGACCGCTTTTGTGATCAGGAATATGACACAGAATGACTGAAATTGGGGTGGAAGTTGAAGGACTGCTCTTGGGCGTCTGGACCAGCAATTTCACACCCCTTACCAAGGACGTTTCAAAACGCCCGCCACTGATTGTAGAAAAGCTCCTCTACCGGAACGTCGAAGAACGCAGCTAAGCGGTATGCCATCGGTAACGAGGGATCGTATTTATCTGCCTCCATCGCAATAATCGATTGCCGCGTCACTTCGATTGCATCGGCCAGCTCAAGCTGGCTTAAACCCAGCTTTTTCCTGTAGCTGCGCAAACAGTTCTTCATTCTCCCGAACTGAAGCTGAAACCCCGCCCCTTTAGCCACCAAAATGCGTAAAAGATCAAAGAGCACGCGAGCTGCATAACCATTAGTGTTGCCACCCCTAACGTGAATTCACTTTTGGCTAGCCCTGTTGCGCTGATAATGAGTGCGGTAACAGCCAAGCCGCCTATGCCGCCCCAGTACCAGCTGGTCGCATGACCTTGGCGTTGCATATCGTCGAGGCCTTTCCAAATGCGCGAGCCTACCAAGAATACAGCGGCAAAACCGACAACAATACAGCCGATGGCAAGCCAACCTCCGTCATCCACGCCCAATGCTCTGAACCCCGTTTTCATTGCGATCGCGACGCCAGCGAGCGCAAGAATGGATGCGGCCATCAAAACAGCACGGCGTGACTGTTTCTCGGAATAGGTTTTCGACATGCGAATACTCCTCTGCGATGTAAGACCCTCTTTACATTGCATGAGAGGTGTTAAAACTTCTTTACATCGCAAAGATTGTCTAGGGCATTGGGTAGTGTCTCAGTTTGAATTTTTCTTCTTGTAAGGTCCGCGCTTCGCAGGAGCCGGAGCCATCTCGTCAATCTTAGCAATCACATCATCACCGCCATTGGGAACGGCAGCAAAGTCCCAATTGCAGCCGTTAAGAGCCAAATGGACACGTGGCCGCTTTCAGGAAGTGGCAGGTCGCAACCGAACGGCAGGAATGGGGTCGTTACGAGACTGTCTGCTTTTCTCCCAAACCCTACCCCATCAATTCGCGCACAAACGGGATTAACCCGGTCTGCCGCGTCCGTTTGCGGCGTTCGGCGTGCAAAATCTCGCGCACTTTGACGAAGCATTGATCGACATCGTCATTGACCACCACATAATCATATTCGGCCCAGTGGCTGATTTCCGCCTGCGCGCGGCTCATGCGGTCATCGATCGTGCTCTGGCTGTCTTGCCCACGGCTTTCGAGGCGGCGGCGTAATTCGGGCAGGCTGGGCGGCAGAATGAACACGCTGACCGCGTCCTGCTGATCCTTCTGGTAGAGTTGCTGCGTGCCTTGCCAGTCAATGTCGAACAGGAAATCCTGCCCGTCTTTCAGACCTTTACGGATATAGCCCTTGGGCGTGCCGTAGCGGTAATTGAACACCGGGGCCCATTCGTAAAATTCATCCTTTTCGATCATCGCATCAAACTGCGCATCGCTGACGAAGTGATAATCAACCCCGTCAATCTCGCCCGGACGTTTCGCCCGGGTAGTGGCCGAGACGGAAAGTTTCACCTGCTCGTCCGCGGTCAGCAGCATCCGCGACATGGTGGTCTTGCCCGCGCCTGATGGCGAGGAGAGGATGAACATCAGGCCGCGTCTTTCCAGATCGGGGCGGCTCTTACCGGGGTGCGAATGCATGTCTGTTTCGGCCATGCGTGATCATGGCGCAGGGGAGGGTAAAAAATCAAGAGCGCGGCTGCATTGGGCACACTTCTGCTGTACCCCGTTTATCCGCCACGTACTATTCGTCCTGCGCGCGCTCCAGCAGTTTTCGGTCCGCTTCGCGTTTGCGCTGGTTACGGCGTCCGCCGCGATCAAAAATGATCTTGGTGAGTATCACCCCGCCGACAAGCGCCGCACCGACGGGCGATTTCGCCGCGACTTTTCCGGCGGCCAGACTGGCGGCCTTGTGCGCGATGCCCCTGTTCTGGACCATCGCCCTTGCCTCTTGCGAGCCGTAGCGTTTCTTCAGCATTTTGCGTTCGATCACATCGCGCAGCAGATAGGAGCCTGCGCGCATCGCGATATCGGCCAATAGCAGATTGGATGTCGGCAGGGGGCTTGGCCCGGGCACGGATCGATCACTCTGTGCGCGGCTTACCTGCGGCCCGTCATCAAGGGTTTCTGCCGTCGGGGTCGGGTCGGTCATGCGCGTTCCTTGTGCCGGGGCTGCGCGCGAAGCGCGGACGCAGCAGTGATTATATGCGCTGCTTACTTCTTGCGGCCAAAATCTACCGAGACGACGTTGGAGCCGTCTTCGTTATCTATAACGGCTTCATGCGCGCGCCGTTCCCCGTTACTATCCAAACCGTCATTTTCCGCATCATCATGCGGCTGCGGCGCCATATCGGCAACCGTGGCCTGAAACTGCAATCCGAAATCCACCGCCGGATCGACAAAGGCGGTAATCGCGGAAAACGGGATATCCAGCTTGGCCGGGATCGCGTTGAACGTAAGGCCGACAGTGAAGCCGTGCTCATCCACGCCCAGATCCCAGAATTTGTTCTGCAACACTATCGTCATTTCATCGGGAAACCGCTCACGCAGATTGTCCGGGATCGACACGCCCGCCGCGGCGGTTTTGAACGTGATGTAGAAATGATGATTGCCGGGCAATTCGCTGCCCGCATCGACAATTTCATTCAGCACGCGGCCGACCACGGCCCGCAGCGCCTCCTGCACAATATCATCATAGGGGATCAGGCTGTCGGCTGTTTCTTCGGTCATAACGTTACGCTAGGTGGCGGGCCAAATGCGCGGGGTCAAGCGGCAAAACCTTGCACCTGACAAAACCCTGCGTATAGCCGCGACTATGCGCACTGCCCGAATAGAACGAAACACCGCCGAAACGAAGATTCTGGTCGAGGTCAATCTCGATGGAAACGGTACTTATGATGTGTCCACCGGGATCGGTTTTCTCGATCATATGGTGGAACAGTTCAGCCGCCATTCGCTGATCGATGTGACGATGAAAATCGACGGCGATCTGCATGTGGACCAGCATCACACGACCGAAGACAGCGCGCTGGCGCTGGGGCAGGCTGTGTCACGGGCGATCGGCGATAAGGCGGGTATTGGCCGCTATGGCCAGGCATTTTCGCCAATGGACGAGACTTTGGCGCGGGTCGCGCTGGATATTTCGGGACGGCCTTATTGCGTCTTCAAAGCCGGGTTCAGCCAGGAAAAGCTGGGCGGATGGGATACCGAACTGATCCAGCACTGGTTTGAATCGATCGCCCAAACCGCCGGAATCACTCTGCATATCGAGCTGCTATACGGCTCCAACAATCACCATATCTGCGAAGCGATTTATAAAGGGTTCGCCCGCGCCATGCGGTCCGCGGTGGAACTCGATGCGCGCAAAGGCGGCGCGATACCGAGTACCAAGGGCCAGCTCGGTGGGTAAGGTTTTTTGTGTGCGCACATCCATCCGGATGCGCGATTTCCTCGCTCATGCGATCAAAGATCGCGTCGCTGCGGGCGCGCGGTCGCGCTTGCGGACGCTTCGCGTCCGGGGCGCTTAACAGTGGCGGAAGTCATTGCTTTAATTGATTACGGTGCGGGCAATCTCCATTCGGTTCATAATGCACTGAAAGCGGCGGGTGCGCGGGGGGTCACTATCACCTGCGATGCCGATGCGGTACGCGCGGCGGACCGGATTGTGCTGCCCGGTGTGGGGTCCTTCAACGCCTGCGCTGAGGGGCTACGCGCGCTTGATGGCGTGATCGAGGCAATGACCGAGCGGGTCCATGTCGGCGGCGCCCCGTTTCTGGGTATCTGCGTGGGGATGCAATTGCTGGCGACACGCGGGCTGGAGCATGGCGAAACGTCGGGTCTGGACTGGATACCGGGCACGGTCCGCGCGATTGACGTGACCGATCCGGCGATCAAGGTGCCGCATATGGGCTGGAACGATGTCGCGCTGACTGCTCACGCGACCGATCACGCCGCCAATACCCCCTTGCTGGAGACAGGCGAGGCGTATTTTCTCCATTCGTACCATTTCGCAGCGGATAATCCGCAGCATATCGCTGCGATGACCGATCATGGCGGCGGGCTGGTTGCGGCAGTGGCCACAGACACTATGCTGGGCGTGCAGTTTCACCCTGAGAAAAGCCAGGCTTACGGGCTTGGTTTGCTCACCCGATTTCTGGAATGGCGGCCATGATAGTATTCCCAGCGATTGATTTGAAAGGCGGCCAGATCGTGCGGCTGGCAGAGGGGGATATGGACCGCGCAACGGTCTATGGGGATGATCCCGCCGCGCAGGCCATGCTGTTTGCCGAAGCGGGCGCAGAGCATCTGCATGTGGTTGATCTCGACGGCAGTTTCGCGGGCAGTGCGCAAAACCGTGAGGCGGTCGAATCGATCGTCAAGGCCTTCCCCGGCTATGTCCAATTGGGCGGCGGTATCCGCACGCCCGAGGACGTCGATGGCTGGTTCGACGCGGGCATAGCGCGGATTGTAATCGGCACAGCGGCGCTAAAGAATCCGCAATTCGTGAAAGACATGGCGCGCGCCTATGAAGGCGGGATTGTGGTTGCGGTGGATGCGCGTGACGGAATGGTGGCGACCGATGGCTGGGCCGAAGTATCCAATGTCTCCATCGCCGAAATGGCGCGCCGGTTTGAGGATGCGGGCGTGGCCAGCCTGCTGTTCACAGATATTGGCCGCGACGGAATGCTCAAAGGCTGCAATATTGCAGCGACCGTCGATCTGGCGCAGCAGACCGATCTGCCGGTTATCGCCAGCGGCGGGGTGAAAGGGCTCGATGATATTCACATATTGGCGCTGCAAGCCGATCAGGGCATCGAAGGCGTGATTACTGGCCGTGCGCTTTATGATGGGCGGCTGGATCTGGCGGCCGCGCTGGCGATGGCCCAGCGGTAGCCCGCGCGGCGCCGATGGTGTATTGTGCGGTGATATGACGCGCTTTATCGGTTCCTTATTTCTGGGTTCTACCTTTCTGGCCGGGATCACCATCGGGACGGTGGAGATCGCCTTGCTGAACTGCGTGGTGTTTCTGACGCTGGCCTTGCTGGCATTGACATTCATTCCCGAACGCTGGGGAGAGCAGGGCGTCGTATATTCTATGGCAATGAGTTTCTTCCTGTCTCTGTTTTGGCCGTACGCGCTGATTGGCTATCTTTCAGGAGAAGACTGTCAGGGGGATGACTGTCTTGCCGCTCCTGAATTGGCCGCCCCTGCGGCCCGCGCGGTGCCGATATGACCGTTCGCATCCGCGTTATTCCCTGTCTTGACGTTGCTGATGGGCGCGTGGTCAAGGGCGTGAATTTCGTCGATCTGCGCGATGCGGGTGATCCGGTGGAGCAAGCGCAGGCCTATGATGCGGCGGGCGCGGATGAGCTGTGTTTCCTCGATATTTCAGCAACCCATGAAGGGCGCGGGACTCTGCTCGATGTGGTCAAGCGGACCGCAGAGGTATGTTTTATGCCGCTGACGGTTGGCGGCGGGGTCGCCTCGGCGCAGGATGCGCGGGCTTTGCTGCTTGCGGGGGCAGATAAGGTCGCGATTAACAGCGCGGCGGTGAAACGCCCGGAAGTCATTTCAGAAATTGCTGCACGCTTCGGCAGCCAGTGCGTGGTTGCCTCGGTTGATGCGCGCAGAACAGCCGCCAACAGCTGGGAAATCTTCACGCATGGCGGGCGCACCCCGACCGGCATTGATGCACTGAACCATGCCCGGCGCTGCGCCGAATTGGGCGCGGGCGAATTGCTGGTCACATCGATGGATGGCGACGGCACCAAGGCAGGGTATGATCTTGAACTGACCCGCGCGATTGCCGATGCGGTGGGTATTCCGGTCATCGCCAGCGGCGGTGTAGGTACGCTCGATCATCTGGTTGACGGCGTGCGGCAAGGGGGGGCCAGCGCCGTGCTGGCCGCATCAATTTTTCACTTCGGCGAGTATACCATTGCCCAGGCACATGCAGCTTTGCGCGCGGCGGGCCTTCCGGCCAGAGCCTGAACCGCAATAGGCGGCAGATTAAGTAAATCGGTGTCTCCAGTTCCATAACGGGACGGCTCCACGCGCGTGCTTGCCAGATTGCGCAATGTCCTGCTTTGGGACCGTTATGCGATTTATCCTGCCACTCGTTCTTGCCGTGCTTGCCAGCCCCGCGCTCGCTTCGGCCAGTGGCGCGCGCGTGTCGGAGCCGAGCAATATTGCGCTGTTCGGCCTCGGTCTGGTCGGCCTCGTCGTGGGGCGTTATGTCTCGCGCCGCCGCCGGACAGATGACGAATAATTCGCCAGATTTGTTGTAAATCGCGAATTGCCGTAAATATTGACGGCGCCTATCCGCCCATCCATGACGCATGGCATGGATACTCTGACCAATCTCGAACAGACTATCGCTGCCCGTAAAGGCGCCGATCCTGCTTCCAGCTACGTTGCGCAGCTTCTTGCGCGGGGCACACCGGTAATTGCGCGCAAGCTGGGCGAAGAAGCGGTGGAGGCGGTGGTTGCGGCACTGGCCGAAGACCGCACTGAACTGGTTGGTGAAGCAGCAGACGTGATTTTCCACCTGATGGTTTTGCTGAGCGACAGGGGTATATCGCTGGCCGAGGTGATGGCCGAGCTGGACCGCCGCGAAGGGGTGTCCGGCCTGAATGAAAAAGCCAGCAGGAGCGCCTGATGCCGATTGATGTGACGCAGCCTTATGATGATGACAATATCTTCGCCAAAATCCTGCGCGGAGATATTCCCTCGGTCAAAATCTACGAAAATGAGTGGGCCTATGCCTTCCCGGATATCAATCCGCAGGCCAAGCTGCATGTGCTGGTGATCCCCAAGGGGCGCTACGTCAGCTGGGATGATTTTTCGGCCAAGGCCGCTGATGAAGAAATCGCCGGCTTCATCCGCGCGGTGGGGATTGTCGCGCGGATGCATGATCTGGCCGGGCCAGGGTACAGATTGCTGGCCAATGTCGGGCCCGATGGCGGGCAGGAAGTTCCGCATCTGCATGTCCATTTGTTCGGGCAGCAGCCGCTGGGGCCGATGATTTCGCGCTGAGCAAAAGGCGCGCTGCGCCAACTATCGCTTGCCGCCCGAATCGCCGATGCGCTAAAGCACGCGCGACATGAGCAAATCCCCCCATCCTCCCGGCGCCCCCCATCCGCCCGGCGCCCCCCATCCGCCCGGCGGCGTCTTTGATGGCCCGCTGCATCTGTACGCTGTGCGGGTCTATTATGAGGACACCGATCTTTCAGGCATTGTCTATCACGCCAATTATCTGCGCTGGTTTGAACGGGCGCGGTCCGATGTGCTGCGTATGCTGGGGATTGACCAGCGCGCCGCCATCGAAACAGGCGGGGGCGCCTATGCGGTTGCCGATATGCAGCTGAAATATCTCCGTCCCGCCAGGCTGGATGATGATGTGGTGATCCGCACGCTGTGCACGCAGATGAAAGCGGCGAGTGTCACCATGCACCAGCGCGCAATAAGGGGTTCAGAATTGCTGTGCGATGCGCATCTGCGGATCGGCTTTGTCGCGCCCAGCGGCCGCCCGGTCCGCCAGCCGCAGCCGTGGCGCGACGCCTTTGAGACAATCCTCCTACAAGAAGAAACCGAATGACTGACCTCTCTTTGCTTGCTGCTGCTGTTGCCGGGCCAACCAGGCTCGACCCGCTGGAACTGTTCCTTGACGCTGATATTGTGGTGCAGGCCGTCATGGCGGGTCTGATCCTTGCCAGCATCTGGGTGTGGACCATCATTGTCAGCTTTACGGTGCGCCTGTCGGGTATTCGCAAGCGGTGCGAACAGTTCGAGGCGGAATTTTGGAAAGCCAGCGATTTCGACCGGCTGGTGAAAGAGAAAGCAAAACAGAACATCCCGTCTGCGCGAGTGGCCGCCGCTGGCATTGCCGAATGGCGGCGTTCGGTGCTGCGCAAGGGCGGTCCGCTGGAACATGAGGGTACACGCCAGCGGCTTGCCAGCGCGATGGAAAGCCAGGTCGCGCACGAGGCGGATGGCCTGGCTGACCGGCTCAATTTTCTCGCCACAACGGGGTCGGTCGCGCCCTTTGTCGGTCTGTTTGGAACGGTATGGGGGATCATGAACAGCTTCTTCCAGATTGGCGCACAGGAAAACAGCTCGCTCGCGGTGGTCGCGCCGGGTATTTCAGAAGCCTTGTTTGCCACTGCCATCGGCCTGTTCGCGGCGATCCCCGCAGTGATTGCTTATAACCGGTTCAGCCACGGGGTGAATTCGCTCGAAGCCCGGATGCAGCGTTTCGCCGACCGGTTCCATTCCAGCCTCAGCCGCGAGCTGGAGCGGGTCTGATGGGGGCGATCACCTCCTCTGGCAGGCAGCGCGGCGGGGGCAGGCGCAGCAAACGCGCGCCAATGGCGGAAATCAATGTCACACCGTTTGTCGATGTCATGCTGGTGCTGCTGATTATTTTCATGGTTACGGCACCGCTGCTGGCATCGGGTGTACCGGTGGATTTGCCCGATAGCCGTGCCGCGGCATTGCCGGAAGAACGCGACCCGGTAACGATAGTGATTGCATCGGGCGGTGTGATTTACCTCGATGATGAAGAGCTTGCACCCGGAGTGCTGCCAGCGCGGCTGACGGCCATCCGCCCTGGTGCTGACGGCAAACTGCCAGCGATCACTCTGCGCGCTGACCAGAGGCTGGATTATGGCCGCGTGATGGGCGTGATGGGGGAACTGAACCGGGCTGGTTTCACTTCCATCCAGATGGTCACCAATGGCTCCGCCGTGCCGCCGCCGGTCATAAGCGGTTCAGGCACAGAGCAATAGTTTTACAGATAGATGGAAACGCGCACGCTCCGAACAGAAGAAATCGCCGGTCTGGGCGCGGCGGTGCTGCTGCACGGGCTGTTGCTGGTGGTGCTGCTCGCGAAGCCTGATCCGGTGGTTGTGGAGCCTGTGCGCAGTGTCACGGTCAGTCTGGCCGATGATGTCGGGCTGGAGGAAACCTCCCCCACCCCGGTACCCGAAAGCCGCGCGGCGATTGCGCCGACATTATCTGATGCCCCCGCGCCGCCAATACCGCTCGGCAGCGCGGACACGGTACCTGAGCCCGCGCCGCAGCCGTTCGCGACACGCGCGCCGCCGGTCCGGCCGGCAACGCGCGCCTCTGCTG
>NZ_JBAUIK010000002.1:0-192151 GCF_049682855.1 Pontixanthobacter sp.
GGCGCACGGACTGGTGAAAATCAGGGAGCGATTGCGGTAAGATCGTTGACGAAATTCTGGGTCCAGCCGTGAATATCATCATCGCGAACCGTTTTGACCAGCGCATCATATCGGCGTTTGCGCTCGCCCAGCGGCATGTCCAACGCCTCGCGGATGGCGCGTGCCAGATTGTCCGGGCTATGCGGATTGACCAGCAGCGCGTCAGTCATCTGATGCGCGGCCCCGGCAAATTGTGACAGGATCAGCACGCCGGGATCATCCGGGTCCTGCGCCGCAACATATTCCTTCGCCACCAGATTCATCCCGTCACGCAAGGGGGTGACCAGGCCGATTTTGGATGCGCGGTAAAAGCCGCATAATTCGGCCAGACTGTGCCCTTTATTGACGTAGCGGATGGGGACTATATCCACTTCTGACCATGCACCGTTAATCCGGCCGGTCTTCCGCTCCAGCTCGGCGCGGATTTTTTGGTAACTGTCGACGTCTTCACGGCTTGGCGGCGCAATCTGGACGAACACCAGATCGCGCGCGCGCTGCGGATTTTGATCGAAGAAGCGGGAGATGCCGTCAATCCGTTCGGGCAGCCCCTTGGAATAATCCAGCCGGTCGACACCGATCATCGCTGTGCGGTGGCGGGTGCTGGCCAGCATACGCTGCGCCGCTTGCCTGGCTTCGGGTGTTTCGCCTTGCGCCTGGATATGGTCCCAATCGACCCCGATAGGGTAGGCGCGGGCATGGGTGACACGGCCTTCAAAGGTAATCTTGCCGCTTGCTTCATCAACCTCTGCACCCAGTTCCTTGGCGCAATAATGCTGGAAACTGCCCAGCCATTCACGAGTCTGGAAACCGATTACATCATATTCCAGCATCGTGCGGACCAGCCGCTCGTGATAGGGTAAAGACACAAACAGGCGCGCTGGCGGCCACGGCGTGTGCAGAAAAAACCCGATGCGGTTTTTGTGGCCGCGCGCGCGCAATCGTTCGCCCAATGGCAATAGATGATAATCATGCACCCAGATCAGATCATCGGGCTTGGTCAGTAAAGAGACGCTTTTGGCAAAATGCTCATTTACCCGTTCATATCCGCGCCCTGTCTCGTTTTCATATTCGGTCAGGTCGAGCCGGTAGTGGAACAGCGGCCACAGCGTTGAATTGGCATAGCCATTGTAATATTCATCAACGTCATGCGTACTCAGATCAATCGTTGCGGTCGTCACACCATCTGCGGTATGCATCTGAATGTGGCTGGTGGTTTCGGCTGCTTCATTGCCTGACCAGCCGAACCATATCCCGCCATATTTCTTGAGCGCAGAATTAAGAGCTCCGGCCAGCCCGCCCTGCGCGCCTGCCGCACCGCGTGCTTTCGCCACGGCAACACGGTTCGAAATTATGACCAGACGGCTCATTCGCGGTTCACCTTATATCGTTCCATGATTTGGACAGCAGCCCTGCGCAATTGATGATCCCGACCAGCGAATAGGTTTGCGGGAAATTGCCCCACAGCTCGCCGGTTTTCCAGTCGAGATCCTCGCTTAGCATACCGGAGCCCGTGCGGTGGCCGAGCATGGTTTCAAACAGACCCCGCGCCTCGTCTGACCGGCCCGCCAGATGCAGCGCCTCGATCAGCCAGAATGTGCAAACGTTAAATGCTGTTTCGGGCGCACCAAAATCATCTTCTGCTGCATAACGCAGCATATGGTCGCCGCGCCGCAACTGTTGCTCAATCGCGGCAAAGGTAGCCTTGAAACGCGGATCATCGGGGCGCAGGAACCGCAGATCAATCATTTGCAGCAGGCTCGCATCCAGATAATCGGACTGATAGCTGGCTTTGTAATGGCCCGCCCCGCCCTCATCATTGCTCTCGACCCATGCCGATGTCTCGATCGTGTCGCGGATGACATCCGCCCGTTCACGCCACAGGGCGGCGCGAGCGGGTTTTTTCAGATATTCAGCGGTGCTTGAAAGCCGGTCACACGCCGCCCAGCTCATCACGGCGGAATAAGTATGCACTTCCTGCCGGGTGCGGAATTCCCACAGGCCAGCATCGGGCTGATCATGCATTTTCCACGCCATCTCGCCCACTTCCTCCAAGCTGGCGAAATCGGTATCGTCGGCGATGCGCAGCAATCTTTTGTCGATAAACCCCTGCACCGTGGGCAGCACGATCTGGCCGTAACAGTCATGTTGGACCTGTTTATAGGCCGCATTGCCGACCCGAACCGGCCCCATTCCGCGATAGCCAGCAAGATAAGCGGCGGTTGTCTCGTTCAGCTCGCTTTCGCCCATGACGGAATAGAGCGGCTGGATCTGTCCGCCTTTTGCATCATCGACAATATTGCGCAGATAGCCGAGATATTTTTCGAGTACATCGAGCGCGCCCAGACGATTGAGCGCCTGCACGGTGTAGTAGGAATCGCGGATCCAGCAGAACCGATAATCCCAATTGCGCTCGCTGCCGTCATGCTCAGGGATTGATGTGGTGAGAGCCGCAACAATCGCGCCGGTTTCCTCATGCTGGCACAATTTGAGCGTGATCGCGCAGCGGATGACCTCGTCCTGCCATTCAAACGGCGTGGCAAGGCCGCGCACCCATTGCTGCCAATAATACCGGGTGGACTGTTCCATCCGGCGAATTTCCTCCCGCAGATTGCCAACAAATGGCTCGTCCGGACCGAGGAAGAAATGCGTATCGCTTTCAATCCGGAACGTGCGGCCCTCCATAATATAGCCGATCGGCGCATCGGTGCTGAGACGCAGGCCCTGATCACCCACCAGATAGCGGATATGATTGGTTCCATTGGTCATTTCCGCAAGTTTTGCGCCGTAATTCTTCATCGGGCGGAGCACCACCTGAATGCGCGGATTGCCGGCAATGGGCCGCACAATCCGGCCGATGGCGACCGGCCGGTACATTCTGCCCTTGCCTTCATATCGCGGACAGAAATCAAGCACTTCGACGGCGCTGCCATCTGCCGCTTCCAGCCGGGTGACGAGGATCGGGGTGTTGCGGATATATTCCTGCGTGGAGGATATCTGGCCTTCCAGCTCAAACCGCCAAACGCCAGCATCCTGATTGTCCCCGTTCAGCAGCGCGCAGAAAGCCGGATCCCCATCAACCCGCGGAATGCAGCCCCACACCAGCCCGCCGCGATTATCGATCAGTCCGCTGATCTGGCAATTGCCAATCGGCCACAGATCTAAATCGGGTACGGCGCGCATTGCAGGCATGGTCACAGGCTCAGCCATTGATGGACATCTTTCACTGTTGAGAGGGTATATTGTGCATTGTGCGACGGCCGTTCGCCCACTGCAATGCCAAATCCGCCCAGATTGGCCGCAGCCGCAAAACCATCTTCATCGGTCACATCATCGCCGATAAAAATGGGGACCGAACCCGCAAACGGGGCCACATCCATAAACGCCCGGACTGCACCGCCTTTATCTGCGCCTGTGCGGACCAGTTCAATCACGCATTTACCGCTTTTGGTATCCAGTCCGTATTCGCTGGCAATCTGGCTGGCGGCGGCCTCTATCGCCGGGCTGCTTTCAGGATTGGCGCGGAAATGCAGCGCGGCGCCATGCGTTTTCTGTTCGAGCAAAGCATCGAATTTCAAAGAGACGGCTTGCAGAGCCGCGATAACCGCTGCGTCGAGCGGCATGGGCGGCTCACCCAGACGCGGTCCATCAGCGGGCAGGCGATCCGCACCATGCGATCCGGCACGCGCAATATCCAGCGGTCCGATATGCTCGGCAATATTATCGAGGCTGCGCCCGGAAACGAGAGCGAGCCGCCGGTCCATCCGCGCTGCCAATTTGTTCAACCGCTGCGGCAGATCGCCCGGCACCTCAATCGCGTCAGGACCGCTGGCGATTTCAATCAGCGTCCCGTCAAAGTCGAGAAACAGAGCATATATCCCCATTTCGCATAATTGAGATAGCGGCGGCGGTGGGGCCAGCGAAGGGGGGCGCGCTTTGACAGACATCGGCTGTGTGTAACGTGCCGGTGCCGCAGTGGAAACCGCCTATGCAGACCTATTCACGCCGCAGCCCGGCAATCCGCGCAATATTCAGCCCGCTTCGGTCCTGGCCAACATTGCCGCCGCAATCGCCAGGAACAGGGTCGCCGCCGTACCTACGCCGCCCGCCAGCATCACGACGTCCATACCCGCGGACATGGCCAGCAAATTGGTCGCCACCGCGCCGAGCCCGGTCAGCGCAGCAAGGCCGCCAACCGCTTTGGCCGCGCCGCCGCCAATCCGCAGCCAATGGATACCGAGCAGCAATCCGGCAAAACCGAACAGAAACTTGCCCGCAAAATAGAGGAAAAACGCACCCGCCAACACGGCCTCGAATGCCGGAGCCATTGCAACTCCGGCATCTTTCAGCGGCCCGAACATGGCAAGGCCCATACCCACCTGGATGACATTGAATACCCCGCCAAGCGACACTGCCGCCCACGCCGCGCCATACGCAGAACCGCGCGCGAGCGGGACCAGGGCGAACACGCAAATCGCCAGGAATGCAGCCGCTTCCACAGTCCAGATGATATTCGCAGGCGGATCGATACCTGCCGAACGCAATCCGATGTAAATCAGCTGGGTCACGACTGTAACAATCAGAAAAAACGCTGTTATCAGCGATGCACGGCTTGCAGAAAATTGCATGAAAGGCCCCCTAGAAACATATGCGCATTCAGCCGCGCCATAGCGTCCGGTTCGCGCTATCGGATCAATTGGTTACAGCGGCAACCAAAAAATCCGCCATATCCGGGGCGGGACCGATTAATCGCGCATAGCGTATTTGCAGTTATTGGCTCTGGCTCTGGCTCTGGCTCTGGCTCTGGCTGTGGTTCTGACGCAGCAGTCACCCGGCCTGAGCAGCAATCCAGCTATCGATTTTCTTTTCCAGCACAGGCAGCGGCAAAGCGCCGGTATTGAGCACTTCGGCGTGGAAGCCCTTAATGTCGAAATCATCGCCAAGCTGCGCCTCCGCCTTGGCGCGCAATTCCTGAATCTTGAGCGCGCCGACCTTATAGGCCAGGGCCTGTGTCGGGATGGCGATATACCGCTCAACCTCGGCAGTCGCATCGGTCAGTCCCATCGACGAATTGTCGATCATATACTGGATCGCTTGGTCGCGGCTCCAGCCTTTGGTGTGCAGGCCAGTATCCACGACCAGCCGCATTGCGCGCAATTGCTCATCGGCCAATGTGCCCATCCGCTGATAGGGATCATCAAACAGGCCCATTTCATATCCGATAGTTTCCGAATAAAGCGCCCAACCCTCCACATAGGCTGTGTTTCCGCCAAACCGCATGAAGGCGGGCAAATCTGCATTTTCCTGTGCCAGACTGATCTGGAAATGGTGCCCCGGTGCGCCCTCGTGCAGATAGAGCGTGGTGTTGCCGATGATGTTGCGGCTCGGCAAATCATAGGCGTTGAAATAGAATATGCCCGGGCGCGATCCGTCCGGCGCACCCGATTGGTATGATCCGCCAGCTTGAAATTTTTCGCGGAACGGTTCGTAAGGTTTAATTTCCAGCGAAGTGATCGGAACGAGCGAGAAATACTCACCGATTTTTGCGTCGACAATTTCACCAATGCGGTAATAATCCTGAGTGAGCCATTCGCGGCTTTCGGGCTGGAATTGCGGATCGGTGCGCAGATATTCGAAGAATTCCTGCAAGCCTCCTTCGAAACCGACTTCTTCCTTCACGCCTTCCATGCCCTCCAGAATGCGCGCGACTTCGGACAGGCCCAGAGTATGTAGCGCATCCGCAGTCAGCGGCAGTGTGGTCGTGCTTTCAATCATCTGCGTATAGAGCGCATCGCCGCCCTTCATTTCCGTGAGGCCGGTGGTGGTGCGCGCAGCGGGAAGATAGTCTTCGAGCAGGAAATCGCGCATCCGCGTGTTGGCAGCATAGACCGCGCTGATCGATTCCTGAAAATCAGCATAGAGCACAGCCTTTTCTTCATCAGTAAAGCTGTCCGGAAAATTCTTGATCGGACCCCAAAACGGCGAATCCTCGATCCCCTGCCCCAATTGTGTGTTCAATTGTTCGATCACATTGTTGATGGTCAGGCTGGTTTCCAGAACGCCGCTGTCCATGCCCTCGCGGAATTTCGCAATCGCGCGGTCGCTGATGGCGATATAGTCGGCATTGCGCGACAGGCTGTTGCGGTAATCCTCAACCGTATCAAACGGCGCGGCGCTCTGCCCGCTCGCAAGCGTTGGGTAGAATGTATGGAACCCGGAGAAATGGTTGACCGGGCGCACTTCGGTCAGCGCGCGAATTTCCGGCGTATTGCCTTTCAGCGTCTGTTCCTGATTATACTGAAACACATCATAAGCGATCATGTCGGCCGCGCTCAACGCATCGCGGTCAATCGCTTTCAATCCCTCCAGATTGGCCCGCGCATCAGCAATGGTCTGGTCCGCATATTCATCGGTCAGGAAATCACCCAGCCTGTCGGCATAGCGCATATCGCCGCGAAACAGCGCGCTGATCGGGTTGAGTTTCAGACTGGCTTCGTCAGCGGCGGCAAACAGCGCCTTGAGCTTGGCTGCTTCGGCCAGGTCATGCGCTTCGCCTTGACCGGGTATGGCGCGATCCGCCGCATGGGGCATTCCACCATGATGATCGGCCAGAGCGGGCGCGGCGGGCAGAGCCAGCGCAGCACTGGTCAGCAGAATTATGCGGAATGTAGTCATGAGAGATTTCCTGAATTGATTGCTATAAATGCGTGCGCGTTGCCGCCGCGCAGGACCTGTGCTGATCGGCCAACGGCGCTCTCGGCCCGATCAGCGGCAGGGTAATCGGGGCTACTTTACAATGCGCCCGCGCGCCATCACCCAATCGACATCTTCGAGAACGGTGACATCGGTCAGCGGATTGCCGTCTACTGCGATAATATCCGCTGAATAGCCCGCAGCGATGCGGCCGATTTGACTGTCCATGCCCAGCAAAGCCGCAGCGCGGGTTGTGGCCGAAGCGAGTGCCTCCCGGTTGGTCATGCCCACCAGCCCGGTCAGCATGGCGAACTCTTCTGCATTGCGGCCATGTTCAAACACACCCGCATCAGTGCCGAAAACGATAGTCACGCCGTTATCATGCATATCTGCCGCCGCTTTGCCGACAACTTCCAGAGTTTGGCGGATCTTATCCTCCACCTGAGGCGTATAGACCCCCTGGCCCAGCCGCTCGCGAATGCCGGTATAGGCCATCAGTGTCGGCACACAGGCAGTGCCGCTCGCGCGCATCTGCCGGATCGCGGCTTCATCGCCAAATGTGCAATGTTCAATGCTGGCCACACCCGCGCGGCTGGCCGCCTCGATACCGCGCGCACCATGCGCATGGGCGGCCACTTTCAGCCCCAGCGAAGTGGCAGTGGCGACGATACTGGTCATTTCGGCATCGGTGAAATGCGCCTCCAGCCCGCGCGCTTGCTGGCTCAGCACGCCGCCCGTCGCGGTGATTTTGATAACCCCGGCCCCGCGTTTCGATGCCTCGCGCACGGTGGCGGCGCATTCGGTCGGGCCGGTGCAGGTAAAACCGGTGGCAAGCGTTTCATTCACATCCGTGCGAAAACCGCTGACATCGGCATGTCCGCCAATAATCGCTATACTGCGGCCAGCCGTGATAATACGCGGACCGGGAATAAAGCCCGAAGCTGTACCGCGTTCAATCGATTGCATCACTTGCCCGCTACGTGATCCCAAATCGCGCACTGTGGTAAAGCCAGCCTGCACAGTCAGCCGCGCATTTTTGGCGGCGACCACGGCGTACCATTCATCGGGATCAACCGCGCCGCGCCAGTAATCGCCGGAGGGATCGCCCGATAGATGCGTATGCATATCAATCAGGCCGGGCAGCACGGTTTTGTCTTTCAGGTCGACCGCAGCGGCACCGTCCACTGGATCAACATGACCGCTTTCAATGGCGGTAATCTGCCCGTCAGTGACGATAATTGTCGCCGGACCGGTCGGCTTTGCCGCTGCATCGGAAATGACCGTGCCTGCATGGATATAGGTCGTCTCTGCACAGGCAGCCGAAGCCGTCAGCCCGGTTGCCGCAATAGCCGCGATGCTGGCAAAGCGGCGCGATAATCTGGCAAAATTGGTCATTGCGATAGTCTCCCTTTACCACGCACCATGCAACGCCGTGGTGGCGGGGGCAAGCATTGGCCGGAAAATCGCAATATGAGTGCATTGAGCCGCAAACTGGTTTTGGGGGAACGGGCTGCGCTGCCAGCCGTTTTCATGCGCATGCATATTGGTTGCAATCGTAACCGTCTCTGTTTTACGGTAGGGTATACGCATTACGATCGACACCCGATCACCCGTCACGAGAGGAATTATCTGACATGAACCGCAAGTTAGTGCTGGCGTCTGCCCTGCTAGGCTCCGCATCCATCGCTGCCACCGCCACTGCGCGCCCGATGACACCCGAAGATGTCGCCAAGATCGAAAGCGTCGGCGCAATCGCAGTATCGCCCGATGGCAGCCGGGTGGCATATACTACGGCCAGCCTGCCCGACGTCACTGTTGGCGAAGACAACGGCTCGACCATGCAGCAGCTGAATATCGCTTATGGACCGGGCACTGCCCGCGCTTTCTTGCCCGCAGATGTCAGCCCCGGCGGTGTCAGCTTCTCCCCCGATGGCCGCATGGTTACGTTTGTATGGGCGGATGAGGATGAAGACCGCGCTGTATGGGGTGTGCCCGTCGATGGCGGCGCGCCAATGAAACTGGCAGAGGTCAGTGATACCAATGTGCGTTCCTACAGCTTCAGTCCAGATGGCTCGACCGTCTATATGCTGGTGGGGCCGGGCGAAGACAAACAGCGCGATACGCAGCGCAAGGCCGGGTTTGATTCGGTTGTTTATGAGGAAGAAGCCAATCTGAACCGCGTATTTGCCGCAGCAGTCGGCGGGAATATCGATAAGGACCCGCGCGAGATCACGCTGCCTGGCTATGTCAGCAGCTTTACCGTGGCGCCAAATGGCCGGACAGCCGTGATCGAAACCGCTCCGACGCCGCAAGTTGATGACAGCTATACCTCGAAGCGGGTGAACATTCTCGACCTTGCCACCGGCGCAGTTTCCGCCGTGGTGGCAACGCCGGGCAAGATCGAGGATTTCGAAATCTCGGCTGACAGCAGCATGATGTCGCTCATCGCCGGTGTCGATAAAAATGATCCGGCCGCCACCACAATACACTTTGTCGATATGGGCACCGGTGCATTTACTGCGCTGAATGCAGGGGCCGCAGAAGCCGCCATTGATGCGGAATTTGTAAGCGACGGGCGTCTTGCGGTTGTCGTTCACAAGGGCGCGAGCAGCTATCTTCGGTTCTATAACAGTGACGGCTCGCAAGAGAGTGAAATGTCGATGGGCGACTTGGCCGTAACGGGTATCGATGCCGGCGGGGAGCGGATTGTCGTTCGTGCCAGCACCGCCCGGCATCCAAGCGAGCTTTACGCATGGGAAAATAACACATGGCAGCGTTGGACCACGCATAATCCGTGGCTGTCAGAAATCACCTTTGGCAAGCAAAGCGTGGTCACCTATACCGCGCGCGACGGGCAGGAAGTTGAAGGCGTTCTGATTGAACCTGTCGGCGGCGCTCCGGCTGGCGGCGCTCCGCTGATCATGAATGTCCACGGCGGCCCCGAAGCGCATGAAAGCAATGGCTGGGTCACCGCCTATAGCAAACCGGGGCAAGTGGCAGCGGGCCAGGGCTACGCCGTATTCCTGCCCAATTATCGCGGTTCGACCGGATACGGGGTTGATTTCGCCAAGCAGCACCAAAACGATTATGCCGGTAAGGAATTCAACGATATCGTGGACGCCAAACGGCATCTCGTCGCGCAAGGTATCGCCGATGCGGACCGTACCGGTATCACCGGCGGATCATATGGCGGCTATGCCTCCGCATGGGGCGCAACCGCACTGTCGGCAGAATATGCCGCCAGCGTCATGTTTGTCGGCATTTCCAACCAGGTCAGCAAATTCGGTACCGGTGACATTCCATACGAGATGTATAACGTTCACAGCCTGAAATGGCCGTGGGATGACTGGCAGGGCATGCTTGAGGTTTCTCCGGTATATCACGTGGACAAAGCCAATACGCCAATCCTGATCATGCACGGCGAGGAGGATACCCGCGTTGACCCTGGTCAAAGCCTTGAGCTTTATCGCTCCATCAAGGTGCGTCAGCCTGACGTGCCTGTTCGCCTGGTGTTTTATCCCGGCGAAGGCCACGGTAACCAGCGCGCAGCCGCCCGCTATGACTACAATCTGCGGATGATGGAATGGTTCGGCACATATCTCAAAACGGGCGACCGGCGAGCCGAGATGCCCGCCCCGCGCCCGCAATTGGCCGAAGGCGCAAAAGGCGCAGAAGCCGCAGAAGCCGCCAACGATAGCGAAGACTGATCGCCGATATCTCGGCTTAGGACCCGGCACAAAAAGGCCCCCGTGGAGAATATCTGCGGGGGCCTTTTCCTGTCCGGGTTATCCATCGCTGGGGCGATTACCCCCAAAACTGCGACCGAACGTCAGAACCTAAAACGCGTAGCCTAGCCCCGCACCGACAAAAAACTGGTCGCGCGATCCGCGAATGCTGGTGAACGGTGTCTCTGCCGCGTCGCCCTGAAGCCGGGAATAGCCGCCGATCAAAACCGCATTGAGGCCGCCGTTCAGGGCATTGCCGTCCAGGTCAACGCCGACCAGTGTGGTTGCGCTCAGGCTGGTAATTCCGCCTTGTGCATTAAACTGCGGCAATCCGGAGGCAGCCGCCTGGGCCGGGGAGACGCTGAAATAATATTCGGCAAAGTCGTCGCTGACATAGGTTGCACCGAGCGAGAGCGAAACGAGCGTACCGCGGTTGACCGGGGTGGAAAATGTAATGCTGGGGTCTATCGTCATCCCGCCATGCGCGCCTGCCACATCCCACCGCACATCCGCACCGATGCTCAAACTGTCAAACGGGTTGGTCAGGCCCGAAATGCTGACCGCGCCGCTGGCGCCCAGTTCAACCGCTGTATCAAGCTCGCCCGCCAATTCGACCACGGGATCCTTGATGCGGTTGGCGCGGTCATTGCGGATGCGGAATACCGGCCCAAAAGCAATTTGCGGCCCGCTTTCAGTGTCCTTCACGAAATCAAGCGCAAGACCGGCCGGGCGCGGCGCAATATCGACCCCGCCGATGCTCCCCTGCACAACCGGCAGCGGATTGATGATGTAATCATCCGATCCGGCATAGGACGGGCTGTACGCGGCCCCGAAACCTATATTGAGCCAGGTATCGTCAAACACAGTGTCCGGCGGTCCAGCACCTGCACCAGCAGGAGGGCCGGATGGATTGGCAGTAACCGGATCTACAAGGGGGCCGTCTTGGCCAGTCACACTTGGCGATAGGGCAACAGATGCCAGAATAGATGCTGTCGCGGCTAGCGCCGTAAAACGGGTCGTCATTCAAATTTCTCCAATATGGTAGCATAACGCCCTGCACTGCTACCCGTTCCGGCAGGTTATGATGAAAGATTCGATGCACGCCGCCATCGCCGCGACGGGGGACATGTCGCCGATGGCATTAACCGTTCTTATGACCGAGTTGATGGCCCGTTGGGCAATGCTGAAATTACGCACCAACGCCAAGAAATGGTTCAGATCCGCCAGAAATTTCCTGATGATTTCTATCGCAAGCAGACATGCCCCTTGGCCCCCTTCGCCCCTTTGGCACAGCCGCCAGCCATTGCGGCGGGCACGCACTGCCAAGAACCTCTTTCACTCCCGCAAACCCCATGATTTGGACGCCGCACCCGGTTGGATCGGCGTGTCCTGACCCTGGCCCGCCCTCGCGGCATCGAGCCCGGCATAGTCACCGCCATTGCGTGCAGCCACCGGGCACCGTAAGGCCTGATGCATAATGCATCGATCGCCGCACTCACCGCCCCCATCTGCGCCCTCTCCCGCCTCTCCCGATAGTCGGACAGAAATTGCAATTGTTGGCGGCGGATTGGCCGGCGGATTGATCGCTCTGGCTTTGCGCAAGCGCCACCCAGAGATGAATGTCATGCTGATTGAAGGGCAGGATGTGCTCGGCGGCAATCACCGGTGGAGCTGGTTCGATACTGATCTGGATGCTGCGGGTACCGAGTTGCTGGCCCCGTTCCGCAAATCGGAATGGCAGGGCTATGATGTGCATTTCCCCGCATACAGCCGAAAATTGCCCAGCATTTACCGATCGCTGACATCCGAAGATTTTGACGCAGCCCTGCGCCGCGAATTGAGCCAGCAGAGCATTCACACACGGCGCGATGTCGCCTCGCTTGATAGCAGCGGGGTAACGCTCACCAACGGCACGCGCATTTCTGCACGCACCGTGATTGATTGCCGCGGCCCCGGCCCGAGCAAACATCTGACGGGCGGGTGGCAAGTGTTTATGGGCCGCCTGACCCGCACTGACAGGCCGCATGGAGTTCAAAAACCGGTGATTATGGATGCACGGGTGGACCAGCACGATGCCTACCGTTTTGTCTACGTTCTGCCGCTTGGTGCGAATGAGCTGTTCGTCGAAGACACGTATTATCAGGATGATCCGGTGCTCGACCGTAGCGCCTTGTCTGGCAGGCTGGACCAATATCACGCGCAGCATGGTTGGCACGGCGAGATACTGGGCGGCGAAACCGGTATTCTACCGGTCATTACCGGCGGTGATTTTGCGGCGTTTCAGGCAGAGAACCGGATACAGGGCGTCGGCCGCGCGGGTGCACGCGGCGGCTTTGTCCACCCGCTGACCAGCTATACCATCCCTTTCGCTGTGGAGACCGCCCTTGCCATTGCCGAGGATGCGGAATTGCCCGGCGAGCAGTTGGCGGCTTTGCTGGAAACGCAGGCGCGGCGGCATTGGGCCAGGACGAAGTTCTACCGCAGTTTGGGGTCAATATTGTTCGGCGCGGCAGAACCCGGGGAACGATACCGGGTGTTCGAACGCTTCTATCGACTGGACGAGATGCTGATTGAACGTTTTTATGCCGGTAAATCGCGTTTTGCTGAGAAAGCCCGCGTCCTGATCGGCAAGCCGCCCGTATCTGTCATCAAGGCGCTCGGCGCTCTGGCTGGCACCGGCGCGCCGTTAAACGCGCATAAGGAGACCATTGGATGACTGCCGACCTGCTTGATAAATCCGCGACGAGTATCACTAGCAAATCAGATGGCGGCGCGGCGATGACCGGCAAAACCGCCTGCGTTGTTGGATCCGGCTTTGGCGGCATGGCGTTGGCGATGCGGCTGCAATCGGCGGGTATCCAGACAACGGTGATCGAGGCGCGCGATAAACCCGGTGGCCGCGCATATTATTGGGAAAAGGACGGCTTTCTGTTTGATGGCGGCCCAACCGTCATTACCGATCCCCCCTGCCTGGAGGAATTATGGGCGCTGTCGGGCCATACCATGAAGGACGATGTGGAACTGATGCGTGTGCACCCGTTTTACCGCCTCAACTGGCCCGACGGGCACAATTTTGATTATTCCAATGTTGAGGACGAATTAAACGCTGAAATTGCCAAGCTCGATCCGGCAGATGTCGATGGGTATCGCCGCTTCCTGGAATATTCGGCGGGCGTGTATGAGGAAGGTTACGTCAAGCTTGGCACCGTGCCATTCCTTGATTTCAAAAGCATGCTGAAAGCCGCCCCTGCCCTCGCTAAAAAGCAGGCATGGCGCAGTGTCTATTCGATGATTTCCAGCTTCGTGAAGAACGAGAAATTGCGCGAGGCGTTGAGCTTTCACACTTTGCTCGTCGGCGGCAACCCGTTCAAAACCAGTGCGATTTATACGCTTATTCACAAGCTGGAAAAAGACGGCGGCGTATGGTGGACACGCGGCGGCACCAACCGGCTGATTGCGGGCATGATCCGTCATTTTGAACGGCTGGGCGGCACCATGATGGTGGGTGATCCGGTGGTCCAGGTTCATACGGTTGGAAACAAAGCGACCGAGGTCGAAACGAAAAGCGGTTTCAAACAGCATTTTGATGCGGTCGCCAGCAATGGCGACATCATGCATTCCTATCGCGATCTGCTGTCTGAAAGTCCGCGCGGCAAAAGCTATGCGAAAAAGCTTGCGCGCAAGACATACAGCCCTGGCCTGTTCGTGGTTCATTTCGGGCTGGAAGGCACCTGGCCGGGCATCCCGCACCACATGATCCTGTTCGGTCCGCGCTATAAGGGTTTGCTCGACGATATTTATGATCACGGTGTATTGCCGCAGGATTTCAGCATCTATCTGCACCACCCCACCGTCACTGATCCCAGCATGGCGCCAAAGGGCAAAAGCACCTTTTATGCGCTGGTACCGGTTGCCCATATGGGCAAACTGGCCGTCGATTGGGATGAAGTCGGACCGATTTTGGAAAAGCGCATTCTCGATGAGATTGGCCGCCGTCTGATCCCTGATATCCATGACCGGATCGTCACCAAGTTCCACTATGCCCCGTCAGATTTTGCCGAGGACCTCAGCGCCCATCTGGGCAGCGCGTTCAGCCTTGAGCCGGTTCTGACGCAAAGCGCGTTCTTCCGCGGTCATAACCGCGATGATGTGATCGACAATTTTTACCTCACCGGTGCAGGTACGCATCCGGGCGCGGGCATACCCGGGGTAGTGGGCAGTGCGAAGGCGACCGCCGGATTGATGATCGAGGATCTGGCGGGGTGAAAGGCGCGCTGAACCGCATCGCTGTCTATTGCGGGTCGGCCACTCCTGGCGATACGCGCTATATGGAGCTGGCCCGCACTGTCGGCGCCACGCTGGCGCAGCGCGGCATCGGCGTGGTGTATGGCGGCGGGCGGCTGGGCCTGATGGGGGCAGTGGCATCGGGCGCGCTGGAAAATGGCGGCGATGTGATCGGCGTAATCCCCGATGCTCTTGCGGGTTCCGAAGTCGCCAACCACGATTGCACCGAATTACATACTGTGCCCGGCATGCATGAACGCAAGAAGCTGTTCACCGATCTGTCCGACGGGTTCATCACTCTGCCTGGCGGCGTGGGTACGATGGATGAGTTGTGGGAAGCGATGAGCTGGGCACAATTGGGGTATCATTCAAGCCCCGTCGGTCTGCTCAACGCATTCGGGTTTTACAACGATTTAATTGCCTTTAACGCCCGTATGGCAGAAGTCGGATTTGTGCGGTCGGCGCATCAAGGGATCTTGATCTCCGCCGATACGCTCCCTGAGCTTCTTCTGAAAATGGAGGAGTACCGGCCGCACACCCCCATTTTCCAGATGAAAGCTGACGACCTCTGAGCGAGCCCGTGCCTGCCAAGCGCATCCTAGCCCCGTCGCGGATACTCCGCAGCACTGAAAGCCGCGCGGGCGGAATGCGGCACCGATCCGCCTTGGTGGAACGCTCACGCGCCACTATCAAAGATGGCAGCAAGAGCTTTGCTGCCGCCTCTATGCTGTTCGACAAGGCGACTCGCGAGCGGGTATGGCTGCTTTATGCATGGTGCCGCCGGTGCGATGATATTGCGGATAACCAGGATATGGGCCGGACAATAAAGGGCGCATTGGGGGACCAGTCCAACGCGCCAGACCGGCTGAAATCGATCAAGGTCCTGACCCGGCGCGCACTGGACGGGTTGCCGACTGCCGATGCGGCATTCGATGCGTTCGGTCTGGTCGCGCAGGAATGCGGGATTACCCAAGGCATGGCCGATGATGTCATTGCGGGCTTCGCGCTGGATGCGCAGGATTGGCGCCCGCGCGGTGAAGGCGATCTGATGCGATATTGCTATCACGTTGCTGGCGCCGTTGGGGTGATGATGGCAAAAGTCATGGGCGTACCCGCCGATGATGAGGAAACGCTGGATCAGGCATGCGATCTGGGGCTCGCCTTCCAACTGGCGAATATCGCGCGCGATCTGGTGGAGGATGACGCGGCGGGGCGCTGTTACGTCCCAATGGAATGGCTGGCAGAAGAGGATATCGAACCCGGCCAGCATACCAAGCCGCATCACCGCACCGAATTGGCCGATATTGCTGATAAAATGATCCTGATCATGGACAGGCACGCCAAGTCTGCCCGGCTCGGCGCAGCAAAATTGCCATTCCGCAGCCGCTGGGCAATCCTGTCCGCCACGCGGATTTATTCCGATATAGGTTACGAAGTGCGCAAGCGCCGCGAAGCGGCATGGGACAGCCGTGTCTATACCTCCAAAGCCGCCAAATTGCGCCATGTCAGCGCGGCATTTTTTGAGGCACTGGCTAACACTCCGCGCGGCCCCGATGAATTGCCGCGCTGGACACGCTCTCAACTTGCGGAAAAAGCAGCGACAGCTTAACCGCAACCGATGATCAAGAAGCTCCTCATCGCCAATCGCGGCGAGATCGCCTGCCGCATTATCCGCACTGCCCGCGAAATGGGCGTGGCGACGGTTGCGGTCTATTCCGATGCTGATGCGCGGGCGCTGCATGTGCGCCAGGCGGATGAGGCGGTGCATATCGGCCCCTCGCCCGCTGCCGAAAGCTATCTGGTCGGCGACAAGATTATCGCCGCCGCCAAGCAAACGGGAGCAGAAGCAATCCATCCAGGATACGGGTTTCTGTCGGAGAATGCGGACTTTGCGCAGGCCGTCCAGGATGCGGGGCTGATCTGGATCGGGCCCAATCCCGATTCCATCCGCGCGATGGGTCTGAAAGATTCGGCCAAGGAGCTGATGCAGAAGGCGGGCGTGCCGGTCACCCCCGGCTATCTGGGTGACGATCAATCGGTAGAGCGCCTGAAAAAAGAAGCCGATGCGATTGGCTATCCCGTACTGATCAAGGCAGTTGCGGGCGGTGGCGGCAAGGGAATGCGCAAGGTTGATGCGGCGGAGAATTTCGCAGCCGATCTGGAAAGCTGCCAGCGCGAATCCAAGGCCAGTTTTGGCAATGATTACGTGCTGCTGGAGAAATGGATCACCTCTCCGCGCCATATCGAGGTGCAGGTGTTTGGCGACAGCCACGGCAACGTCGTCCACCTGTTCGAACGCGACTGCTCGCTCCAGCGCCGCCACCAGAAGGTGATCGAGGAAGCCCCGGCACCGGGCATGGACGAGGCCACCCGCGAAGCGATCTGCGCCGCCGCCGTGCGCGCGGCCAAGGCGACCCAATACGAGGGCGCAGGCACAATCGAATTCATCGCCGATGCGTCAGAAGGCCTGCGCGCAGACCGTATTTTCTTTATGGAAATGAACACGCGGCTTCAGGTCGAACATCCGGTGACGGAAGAAATCACCGGTATCGATCTGGTCGAATGGCAATTGCGCGTCGCCAGCGGCGAGGCAATTCCGCTTAAGCAGGACCAGATACAGATTAACGGTCATGCGATTGAGGCACGGCTCTATGCGGAGGACCCGGCGAAAGGGTTTTTGCCAAGTACGGGACGGTTGGAAGAGTTAGTACTGGATCAGACGGTCGCGAGAATTGAAACAGGCGTCATGGCTGGAGATACGGTTTCCCCATTCTACGACCCAATGATCGCAAAGATTGTCATATTCCAACCAACACGCCGGCAAGCAATCAATGCGCTAAAATTGACGTTGGATGAGAGCATCGTTTTCCCGGTAAAAACCAATAAGGGTTTTCTGTTTGAATGCCTTGACCATCCAGAATTTGCGGCTGGCAAGCTAGACACAGGCATGATCGAACGTGAGGGCGAGGCTCTCCTACCCAAAACACAACCTAGCCAAAAAGCGGCAGACGCTGCGGGTTGGCGGTTGCGTACCGATCAATTTGATTGGGACGCGCCCACACACAGCCTGATGGACCGCACCCTATACGGCTTTAGGCTCAACACGCGGCCACAGACCACTGTCAATTTGTGGAGCAGCGAAGCATATTATTCCGCCCAAACCGAAAGCATCGGCAATCTCGCCAGTTCCGGTACTCGCGGCTGCACCGTATTGGTAACTGAACGGGGCCAAGATTGGCATTTTACTCCGCGTCCTGATCGGGGAACGGGCTCTGCCTCCGCCGCCGACGGCGCAATCCTTTCTCCTATGCCGGGTAAAGTTATCGCGGTCTATGTTGCGGCGGGTGACAACGTCACTGCCGGACAACGCCTGATAGTGCTGGAGGCGATGAAGATGGAGCACGCTCTCACTGCTCCATTTGACGGAACCGTGGCCGAGCTCAATGCCTGCGAAGGCGGGCAGGTTCAGGTCGAGGCAGTGCTGGCGATTATTGAACCCATCACGGACATATAGCGACTTAATCCGTTCACCCTGAGCCTGTCGTAGGGCTGTCCTTTCTTGTGATGTTGCGCCACAATGCCGCAATGAACTGCAACCCTTCGACAGGCTCAGACTATTCGGAATTGGAAGTTATCGTTGACTTGGCAAAAAGAACTCGATGAACTCGCCCGCCGTCAGGCCTTTGCCGAACAGATGGGCGGCGCGGAGAAGGTCGAGCGCCAGCACGGACGGGGCAAGCTGGATGCGCGGCAGCGGATTGCAGGACTGGTCGATGCCGGGTCCTTCCGGGAAATTGGCAAGATTGCGGGGCGCGGCAGCTATGATGAAAATGGCGAACTCACTCATCTTGCCGCTTCCAACTATATTTTCGGGCGCGGGAATATAGAGGGCCGCCCGGCGGTCATAACCGCCGATGATTTTACCGTGCGCGGCGGCGCGGCAGATGCCTCGATCCACCGCAAAATGATGCAGGCGGAAAAGATGGCGCATGAGCTTTCCATACCGCTCATCCGTATGATCGACGGCACGGGCGGTGGCGGCAGCGTAAAGACGCTCGAACAGATCGGCGCGACCTATGTCCCTGCCGTGCCCGGCTGGGGCGATGTGGTGACCAATTTGCAGGAAGTGCCGGTTGTCGCGCTGGCGCTTGGCCCTACCGCAGGACTGGGCGCAGCGCGCGCGGTCGCCAGCCATTATTCGGTAATGGTCAGAGGGCTGAGCCAGATATTCGCCGCCGGACCCGCCTTGGTCGAGGCGATTGGCGAAGCATCGGATAAGGAATCGCTGGGCGGATCTGAAATCCATACGCGTAACGGCGTGATCGATGATGAAGTGGCCGATGAATATGCCGCTTTTTCTGCCGCCCGCAGGTTCCTGTCTTATCTGCCCGGCCATGCGCGCGCATTGGCCGCGCGCACGATAACAGATGATAGCCCGGACCGGCGCGAAGACGCTTTGCTCGATCTGGTACCGCGCGATCCCAAGCAGGTATATTCGATGCGCCGCGCGATGGAGATGCTGTTTGATACGGGCAGTATTTTTGAAATGGGCCGCCTGTGGGGCCGCGCCGCGATCACCGCCTTTGCCCGGCTTGATGGCTATCCGGTGGCCGTGCTGGCCAGCGACCCCAGTTTTCTGGGCGGTTCGTGGGATGCCAAAACGAGCGAGAAAGTGGAACGCTTTGTCAAGCTGGCCGATCAGTTCAGGCTGCCGATTGTGCATCTGGTTGACAATCCCGGCTTCATGATCGGCAAACACGCCGAAGTCACAGGCACCATCCGCTACGGCGTGGAGGCGATGAATGCGATATATCGGGCACATGTGCCGCTGGCTTCCATCATCATGCGCCGGGCGTACGGAATTGCGGGCAGCGCAATGAGCAATGCCGATAATTTTCAGTACCGTTTCGCATGGCCGAGCGGCGATTGGGGCAGCCTGCCAGTCGATGGCGGTATAGAAGTTGCCTATAAAGCCGAGATTGCAGCCGCCGATGATCCTGCGGGCCATCTCGCTGCCATTCGCGACCGGCTCAACAAGGTGCGCAGCCCGTTTCGCAGCGCAGAGATATTCAGCGTGGAGGATATTATCGACCCGCGCGAAACACGGCCATTATTATGCGAATTTGCCGATTTGGCGTGGCGGAAACTGAACGAGCGAGCTTAGTCTGCGGTGCGCGTCACATCGGCGGCATCATTTTGCACAGCCTCTGCGCGCCGGAACAGTTTCCCGCGCTCGCTGAAGAGCACCAGCGCCAGAGCAAGCAATGCACAGCTCAGCATTGATATGGCAAGCGGGCGCGCAGACCCGTCATATAAAGACCCGATCAGCGCGCCGAGTACCGCACCAGTGATCATCCGCAAGGCGGTTTGGGCAGAGGATGCCGCCCCGGCAATGTGAAAGAACGGCTGCATCGCAATCGATCCAAAATTCGCGCCGATAAAGCCAAGCATGGCCATCGACAGGCTCATCAGGATGATGAATTGCCATAGGGGCTGCTGCGCCTGTCCGGCGCTGAGATACTGCGCCACGCTGACCACGATGAAGATCAACAGCGCCGTATGGCTGACTCGCCGCGCGCCGAATTTCTCGACAATTCGCGAATTGGTGAAATTGGCCAGCACCATACCGACCACCGCACCGCCAAAAATCAGGAAGAAATAATCGCCTGCGCCGAATGTCTGGCTGATCAATTGCTGGCTGGAATTGAGGAATCCGAACAGCGATCCAAATACCAGCGCGCTGCCCACCACATACCCGATCGCGCCTCTATCGCAGAGCGCAGTCCCCATATTGCGCACGATATTCGCCGCTTGCAAATCCTGCCGGTTTTCCGCGCTCAGCGTTTCAGGCAGGCGGCGCCATGTCCAAAACCCCACGATCAGGCCCATCACGGCCATTGCGCCAAAAATGGCCCGCCAGCCGGCCAGAAACATGATGAGCTGTCCGATGCCTGGTGCCAGAATGGGTACCAGCAGGAAAATCATCATGATCAGGCTCATCAATCGTGCCATCCGGTCACCGCCCACCTGGTCGCGCACAATCGCGGCGGGAACCACGCTTAAACCGGCGCAGGCTACGCCCTGGATGAGGCGTAACACCAACAGCAAATCATAATTGGTCGCCAGCGCACATGCGAGTGACAAGGTGATATAGGCGGCCAATGCAACAGCCAGGATGGGCCGCCTGCCAAACCTGTCGGCAAAGGCGCCAGGAAAGAAGGCCCCAATACCCGAGCCGAGAAAATAGGCACCGATCACAAATTGCCGGTCATTACCCTGCGCGCCCATTTCCAGCGCGATTTCTCCCAGCGCAGGCAGCATCGCATCGATGCCGAAAGCCTGCAGGCTCATCAGCAACGCCATCAGCGCAATCATCTCGCGCTCCTGTAACGGGGGTCTGGCAGGGTGGATGGCTGCGGTCATAGCTGCCCATTGTGCGTTTGCCGGCAGAATAGCCAGTATGTTTTCATCGGAAACGTGCACCACGCAGTTCCCCCTTCGTTCTAAAATGTCTATTCATCGAGTATGGACGGCGATGATCACGATCATGATTCGACCGAAGGCGAAGGCGGGCTGCGCAAGATCATCCATGTCGATATGGATGCGTTCTTCGCCAGCGTGGAACAGCGCGACAATCCTGAATTGCGCGGCAAACCCGTCGCAGTGGGCGGCGGCGGCGGGCGCGGGGTGGTTGCGGCGGCCAGTTATGAAGCGCGCAGTTTTGGAGTCCGGTCTGCCATGCCGTCGGTCACCGCAAAGCGGCTGTGCCCCGACCTCATATTTGTGCGCCCCCGGTTCGAGGCGTACCGCGAGGCATCGCACATCATTCGCGGTATTTTCCGCCACTTCACGCCGCATGTCGAACCGCTCAGCCTTGATGAAGCCTATCTTGATGTGACCGATGATGTGCGCGGCATCGGCAGCGCAACCCGTATTGCCGATCTGATCCGCCAACGGATCAGGGGCGAGACCGGACTGACCGCCAGCGCAGGTGTGAGCTACAACAAATTTATCGCAAAACTGGCGAGCGACCAGAACAAACCTGACGGCATATGCATTATCAAGCCCGGCGATGGTGCGCGCTTTGTCGCCGGGCTGCCGGTGCGCCGATTCCACGGCGTCGGGCCAAAAGGCGCAGAGAAAATGGCCAGGCTGGGTATTGCAACCGGGGCCGATCTGGCAGCCAAGGATATCGATTTCATGCGGGCGAATTTCGGCAGCTTTGCCGATTATCTTTACCGCGCAGCGCGGGGTATCGACTTGCGCCCGGTCCGCGCCAATCGCATTCGCAAATCCGTTGGCGGAGAGCGTACCTATAGCGAGGACATATCGAGCGGTGCGGGCCTGCGCGCGGCAATGGAACATATCGTCGATATTGTGTGGGAGCGGATCGAGCGCGCCGAGGCAAAGGGACGCACCGTGACGCTCAAGATAAAATACACTGACTTCACCCAGATCACACGCGCCCAGTCGCTGTTGGCCAATATCGCCAATAAAACGGAATTTGCGGCTACTGGCCAGGCGCTGCTGGACGAGCTCCTACCGCTGCCCATGCCGATCCGGCTTATGGGGCTGACACTGTCCAATCTGGAAGGGGCGCAGCGCGAAGAACGGTCGCCCGATACAGCGCAATTATCGCTGCTGTGAATGCTTTTGCCATAATGTCAGCCGTTGGCAGGTTAAACGTCCCATCGGCCTAGGCAAAGCGTGTTCTGGAAAAAACCGCGCTTCCAATATTTCGCGCTGGTCGGGCACAGGCTGCTGGCTGGTTGACGCGGTGAAAATATGCGCGAGATGCGGTGATCCCGAAATCGTCTCGGCAATCGTGCCAACCGGAACCACAGTGGTCAGGTGGCAGCCCATCTCCTCATATATTTCACGCTTTGCCGCATCGGCCGGGGTCTCCCCGCGGTCCAGACCGCCACCGGGTAAAGCCCACACTTTGGGGCCATAGCTGTGACGTACAAACAAGATATGACCATCCGCATTGGTCAGGATCATGCTGACCCCCTCAATCCTTGCCCTGGTAACCGTGCGCCAGACATGCCGGATATGGTGGACCAGCGGCAATAATGCGCGGTGCAGCGGCGCCGGGACCAGCCGGGTGATCAGGTGAAGCATTGCACCGGCTGGCTGGCAGCGCGCAGCAGCCGCGCAACGGGCAGATCATGCGCTTCATTGGCCGCAGCGTTAAACACTGCCATCTTGTCATCGCCGCGGATCACAAACACCAGATTATCAGACCGGAGCAATGCGGGAATGGTCAAGGTAATCCGGTCAAACGGCGCCTCGGGCGGGAGCGGATCGGGCGTAAGACGGCGGATCATCTGCGGATCATCCACTTGCGGGTCAGTGTTGGGGAACAGGGAGGCAACATGTCCGTCTGCCCCCATCCCCAGCCACGCCAGAGCAAAATGCGGCGGCAAGCCGTTTTCCGACAGTCGCTGTATCTTCGCGCCTACAGGCTCCAGCAGAGCGCGAATTTTGCCGGTGTTGCTGGCGGCGTGATCTTCGGGCACCAACCGGTCGTCGCCCGGCCACACGGCGATGCGTGACCAGTCAATACCGGTACCCATCTTTACCAGCTCTTCCAGAATGGGAAACGGGGTCGATCCGCCAGGCACAGTAATAGCCACCTCACCATCTGATTGCTCCAGAGCCTGCTGCAGCTTGGCAGCTATCCAGTGGGCAATATGCGGCGCCGCAGCTTTATCAGTGATCGTGATGCTGGTCATGGTTCTTCATACCAAGAAACCAACGCAGATGTAACGGCATAGCTGGGTTTTTCTTACAAGCAGCCATTCGCGCTTATTTTAGGGTCTGGCTCAGGAACCAGACGCGCTGCTCGGCCATATCGGTCCAATCATCAAGCAAGCCGTCAGTCGCATTGTCGCCAGCCTCCTCTGCCAGCGGTTTCATATTTTTCAGCCGCGCCACCAATGCCGCATTATCATCGCGTAATTCCTCAAGCATCTGCTCGGCATTGAGATCGGCTGCATCCTGATCCTTTACCTGGGTGTGCTTAGCCACAGAACCGATTGATGTCAGTGTTTTTGCGCCCAATTTGCGTACCCGTTCACCGATCACATCTATCTGATCGCGAATTTCGATGGCGTGTTCGTCAAACAGCAAATGCAAGTCGCGAAAGCGCGGCCCGGCCACATGCCAGTGGAAATTTTTGGTTTTGAAAAACAGTGCCATGTGGTCTGCCAGCAAACCGTTGAGTTCGCCCACCAGTGCAGCCTTTGAATTGTCGCCTGTATCGGCCATCTGATATCCTCCATATTGAAGTGTGTGATAGTACAACCGACAGAACGAGGCGCAGTTTCCTGGGTAATCCGATTGAGCGTAATCGTTTATTTCGATCAGTTGCGCATCAGGAAATGATGCCGCGAGCGGACAACCCGACATATAGCCCAACAAGCAGAATGATCGCGGCCAAGATGCGGCGCATCAGTTTGAGCGGAAAGATCGCTTGCAAATCATCCGCCATCGCCCATCCGGCACCAATAACCAATATCCCGCCCAGCGCCCCGCCTGCTGCGGCATACCCCGGAGCAGCGCCAAATACGGCCAGGGCAAAGATCAGAAAGCGCGATCCGTCGCCGATCTGGCGTGCCAGCATGACAATCGCCAACGCTCCTAGCGAATGCGTCGGTTCAGATGGCTGTTTGACGTCCACTGGCCAGGCCAGCTCTATCGATGCGGCCAATAGAGCGAAAGCGACCAGCATCATTTTGCCTGCGCCGGGCATGACGCCGGCAATATACTGTCCGGACAGCGCCGCCACCGCAGCCGTGATAATGGCAATCATGCTCCCGGTAACCAGCACACCGACCCGCGCGCCCTGCTGCGCGGAGAGATGGGCGGCCAGCACCTGATCGCGCCCACCAAGGGATGTCAGAATGACCGCGACGAGAGCAAACAGAAAAACGGACATTTGCCCGCTCTAGTCCGCATCACACCTTATGCATACCACGGGCCGGTAATCGCGATCGTGGCAGCCGGGCTATAGGCATTGACGAACAATGTCCTGCCATCAGGAGAGAAACACGCACCCGCCGGTTCGGTCTGAAGGCGCAGCAATGCCAGCGGATAGGCATTTCCTTCAGGTGTCACGCCGCGCAGGTGGTTGGTTACCGTGTCGGTATATTGATCCTCGCACACGATCAAATGGCCATTATCCTGAACCGTCAGATTATCGCCGTAATTAAACTGATCCCCCGATGTGCTTTCAAAGAACAGCGACAGCGCATCCGGCGTGTCATTCACGCCGCCCCCAGCATGCGGTATCAGGCGGAATATCTGACCAAATTTGGCCGCGCCGCCATTGGTGGAACAGAAATACAGCTCTCCGTCCCCCATATGGATGCCCTCACCCCGCGCGATTTTGAGGCCGCCCGCCGCAGCGCCGCGTAATCGCAAATCGTTTTCGGGCGCTTCCACATCATCCATGTCAATCCAGCGCACGGGATGGTTCTGGCCCACCGCCATTCTGGTGGCGGCCCCATTTTCGGGCCAGTTACGCGCATCGGTGATCCCGTCGGTCAAAGCCAGCACTTGCAACCTGCCGCCTTCCGCCAGTTGTCCCGGAACGACCGGAATGAAGCGGTAGAGCATGGAATCCTCCATATCCTCCGTGAGATAGACAATGCCCGTGCGCGGATCGACAGCCGCCGCTTCATGATTGAAACGGCCCATCGCCTTTAGCGGAGCAGGATTGACTTGTTTGCCCGCATCAGCCGGAATTTCAAAAACCCAGCCATGCGCGTCGGCCAGTTCGCGCTCTCGTGTCCAGATGGATTCCTCGCATGTCAGCCAGCTGCCCCACGGGGTCACTCCGCCCGCGCAATTGCGAATGGTGCCAGCCATAGACCGGTATTGCTGTTCTATCTCCAGAGTGCTGGCATTAAGCACCATTGTTGTCGTTCCGCCCGGCAGAACCCTGCCCTGCGCATCACGGCCAAACCCTTCGCTGTAATCACCGCCCAGATCATGCTGCGGACCCAGTTCATGGTTGCGAACCAGCGCAATTCTGCCCCCGCCCAGATCGATACAGCCCATGCCGTCCGCGCGGTCAGGCACAGTGCCGCCATCATCCATCGCGTCACCCAGCCTGGAAAGCACACGGTATGAGAAACCCTGCGGCAGGTCGAGCATTCCGGCCGGATCGGGCACCAGATCCCCATAGCCGCCAAACGGAGCCTTGCTGGCCGCAGTGGCCAGCACATTGCGGCCAGCACTTCGCGTGGTGCACCCGCTGGCGATCAAAGCCGCAAAGGCCGTGCCCGTTGCGCCAAGAAATGTGCGGCGATTGGGGCCGGCGGCGGACGGTGTGGCGCAATTGGACATATCATTCATCGAGTCTCTCCCGAAAATCTCATCCTGTTTGCGATAGCATGATGAAAACGCCATGACACTTGCAAACAATGTTAAAGAGGATGTTTGCGATGAAACTGGAAGCAGGAATGGCAGCCGTGGTTACTGGCGGCGCATCGGGGTTGGGCCGCGCCAGCGCCGCCGCATTGGCAGAGCATGGGTTGAAGGTTGCGATCTTTGACATCAATCGGGATGACGGTGAGCCATATGCCAGGGAGATTGGCGGAACATTCCATCATGTGAACATTATGGACGAGCAATCCGTGGTGGATGGTTTCGCTGCCGCGCGCGCCGCCAATGGCCAAGAACGCGTGACCGTACATTGCGCAATGGCCAGTAAACGCGGGAAAACTCTCGGCTGGGATAAGGAAAGCGGCGGCTATAAACGGCTATCGACCGAAGATTACGCGTTTGGCGCGGAGGGAATATTAGTGTCCAGTTACCGCGTCGCGTCGCATTCTGCCCTGGGCATGGCGAATAGTGATCCAGTCAATGATGATGGGGAGCGCGGCGCGATCACGCTGACCGCTTCTGTCGCCGCGCAAGACGGCCAGATCGGTCAGGTGATCTATGGCAGCTGCAAATCAGGCGTGAACGGGCTGGTATTGCCGATGGCGCGCGATCTGATGCAGCTTGGCATTCGGGTCAATTCAGTCATGCCCGGGATTTTCGCAACGCCGCTGATGCTGGGGATGAAAGACCGAAATCCGCACATGTGGGATCAATTGAATGCCAGCGTCCCCTTCCCCAAGCGTCTGGGTCATCCGGAAGAATTTGCGAGTTTGATCTTGGAGATAGCCCGCAACAGCTATCTGAACGGGCACCAGTTCCGGCTTGATGGTGCGATCCGGATGCCCCCACGCTAAAGTCCGGCAGGCCTCAGTGTCGCCGGTTTTCCCAATCAGACACGGAAAATAACCGCGCAGCAAGCGGGACCGTGCGTGACGTTTCCCAGAGCCTGGCCACCTCCTCTGCTTCACAGGGCCGCTTCACAGAGCATCCTCACAGAGCATCTTCACAGGGCTGCTTTGTCATCATGTATCGCGCTCGTTCTATACGGCCAAAGCACCGGCCAGGCCCGCCCATCACTTCGGCCGCAGCCATGCGGGAAACCGTATCACAAGAGTCGCATTCGGCCGACAAACCCGCTAAAGCAGCGCGCAACAAAAGAATAACAGACTTTGCAGGAGATGCGCGATGCGTCAGGTTGATCACTTTATGGTAGAGAGCGCCGGAGCCTCTTCTGGCCGGAAGCACCAAATCTGGAACCCTTCGACCGGGGAAATTCAGGCTGAAGTGACGCTGGGTGATGCAGCCCTGCTAGACAAAGCAGTCGCGACAGCAAAGGTGGTTCAGCCAGAATGGGCCGCGACCAACCCGCAAAAACGGGCCCGCGTGATGTTCCGGTTCAAGGAATTGATCGAAGCCAATATGCAGGAATTGGCCGAGCTGCTGTCGAGCGAGCACGGCAAAGTTATCGACGATGCCAAGGGTGATGTTCAGCGCGGTCTTGAAGTGATCGAATTTGCCTGCGGCATTCCGCATATGCTGAAAGGTGAATATACCCAAGGCGCAGGCCCCGGCATTGATGTCTATTCCACGCGCCAGCCGCTTGGCATTGGCGCGGGTATCACGCCGTTCAATTTTCCTGCGATGATCCCGATGTGGATGTTCGGCATGGCCATTGCAGCGGGTAACGCCTTCATCCTGAAACCCTCCGAACGCGACCCCTCAGTGCCCGTTCGCCTGGCGCAATTATTTGTCGAGGCCGGTGCCCCCGAGGGCCTGTTGCAAGTGGTGCATGGCGACAAGGAGATGGTCGACGCGATCCTAGACCATAGCGATATTGCCGCCGTCAGTTTTGTCGGCTCCAGCGATATTGCGCATTATGTGTATCGCCGCGGCGTCGATAATGGCAAACGCGTGCAAGCAATGGGCGGCGCAAAAAACCACGGTGTCGTTATGCCGGACGCTGATCTCGATCAGGTGGTCAATGATCTGGCCGGTGCCGCCTTTGGCTCAGCTGGCGAACGCTGCATGGCTCTGCCGGTTGTGGTGCCAGTTGGCGAGGAAACCGCAGAGAAATTAAAAGCCAAGCTTATCCCTGCCATCAATGCATTGCGGATCGGTGTGTCGAACGATCCCGACGCGCATTACGGCCCTGTCGTAACGCCGGAACACAAGGCGCGGGTCGAGCAATGGATTACCACGGCGGAGGAAGAGGGCGGCGATATCGTCATCGACGGGCGCGGTTACACTCTGCAGGGTCATGAGAAAGGCTTCTTCATTGGGCCGACACTGATCGATAATGTCACCCCGCAGATGCGCAGCTATCAGGAAGAAATCTTCGGTCCGGTTCTGCAGATTGTCCGCGCGAAAGATTTTGAAGAGGCCGTGCGCCTGCCCAGCGAGCATCAATATGGCAACGGTGTCGCGATCTTCACCCGCAATGGCCATGCCGCGCGTGAATTTGCAGCCCGCGTTAATGTCGGCATGGTCGGCATCAACGTGCCGATCCCGGTGCCGGTCGCGTATCACAGTTTCGGCGGATGGAAACGCAGCGGTTTTGGTGACACCGATCAATATGGCATGGAAGGTCTGAAATTCTGGACCAAAGTCAAGAAGGTCACTCAACGCTGGCCCGATGGTGGCGGCGATGGTAGTAACGCGTTTGTTATCCCTACTATGGTTTGAACTCCAGAGGATCACCCTATGTACAAAAGCGCCGCTAATGCCTGGGCCATCGCGCCTTTCCTGATACTGTCGGCCTGCACAGCACCGGCTGTATCCCCTCCGCTGGAAGAGCCGATGGCTGGCCCTCAACCAGGGGAACCCGTGGCTGGAAATACCAGCATGTGCACCGATGGACCGGGACAGAAATTTCTCGGCCAGCAGGCAACACAGGCAGTCGGCGAGCAGATTATGCAGCAGACGGGTGCCCGCACGTTCCAGTGGGTCAGCCCGGGGATGGCCATAACGATGGATTACCAGCCGGACCGGGTGCGGGTCAGCCATGACAGTTCCCGGATCATTACGGAAATCACCTGCGGCTGACCCGGCCTGTGTCGAGGCAATACCGCGCGCGACCAGGGCGCATCCATCCAGCGGAGCGTTTTCTAGCGGGCGGAACAGCGGATACTCTGCGATAGCTGCGACACATGCGCATAGTGTTGACCAGGAGGGCCTGCTGCAATCGCTGGCCGGAGTAGCCCGCAATGGGCGAGAATGGTGGGTAGGATTTGCAAGCAAAGCGGTGTTAAGGAGCCGGCTATGACACACCAATTTCAATTGAATGATGATCAGCGCGCGATTCAGGAAATGGCGCAGCGCTTTACCGCCGACAATATCACACCGCATGCCGCCGAGTGGGACGAGAAGCATCATTTCCCGCGCGATGTGATCAAAAGCACGGCGGAACTCGGCTTCGGCGCGATCTATGTTTCCGAGGACAGCGGCGGCATCGGGCTGGGCCGACTGGAAGCCGCGCTAATCATGGAAGCAATGGCGTATGGCTGCCCAACAACCAGCGCGTTTATCTCGATTCACAATATGGCTGCGTGGATGATAGACGAATTTGGCGGGCAGCAACTCAAGGACCGATACCTGCCCGATCTGGTGTCGATGGATAAACTCGCATCCTACGCCCTGACAGAACCGGGCAGCGGATCGGATGCGGCGGCGCTTAAAACCAGCGCTCGGCTGGACGGCGATCATTATGTGGTGAACGGCACCAAGCAGTTCATTTCGGGCGGCGGATTTAACGATGTCTATGTCTGCATGGTCCGCACGGGCGACCACAAGACCAAGGGCGTGACATGCCTCGTGGTCGATAAGGATACGCCCGGTGTCAGCTTTGGCGTGCCGGAAAAGAAACTCGGCTGGAATGCCAGCCCGACCGCGCAAGTCATATTTGAAGACGCCCGCATTCCGGCGGCGAACCGCGTGGGTGATGAAGGCGAAGGGTTCCGTTTTGCCATGATGGGGCTTGATGGCGGGCGGCTGAATATCGGCGCATGTTCGCTTGGCGGCGCGCAGCGGTGCCTGGATGAAGCGATCGCCTACACCAGAGACCGCAAGCAATTCGATACCGCCGTGGCGGATTTCCAGAATACGCAGTTTATGCTGGCCGATATGGCCACCGATCTGGAGGCAAGCCGCGCGCTGCTCTATCTGGCCGCTGCAAAAGTGGGCGATAATGCGCCCGACAAATCACGCTTTTCCGCAATGGCCAAACGCCTTGCGACCGATAATGGCAGCAAGATCGTCAATGATGCGCTGCAATTGTTCGGCGGGTACGGCTATCTGAAAGACTACCCCATCGAACGCTTCTGGCGCGATCTGCGGGTGCACTCGATTCTGGAAGGCACCAATCAGGTTATGCGCATGATCGTGGGCCGGGATTTGCTGAGGCAGTGAATAGACGATGACCGGCTCCATAATTATCCAAAAACATGACCGCGTGGGTCATATCTCGCTCAACCGGCCCAAGGCACTGCACGCGCTGACGCTCGATATGTGTCACGCGATCAGCGCGGCGCTGAGCGATTGGGCCGATGATGACAGCGTGGAAGCGGTCATTCTTGATCATAGCGAAGGCACGCGCGGATTTTGTGCGGGTGGTGATATCAATCTGCTGCGCAAATCGGCGCTGGAAGATGGCGGCAAAATGGGCCGCAAGTTTTTCCATGATGAATACCGGCTCAATCACCAGATGATGACTTATGCCAAGCCGATTGTGTGTTTCATGGACGGCATCACAATGGGCGGCGGCGTGGGTATTGCGATGCCTGCCAAATTCCGTGTGGCGACGGAAAATACGCGTTTTGCCATGCCGGAAACCGGGATTGGCCTGTTCCCTGATGTCGGCGGCGGCTGGCATTTATCGCGGCTTGGCGGGCGGCTTGGGCAATTCCTTGCGCTTACCGGCGCGCGACTCGACGGGGCGGAATGCCTGTGGGCGGGTCTCGCCACGCATTATCTGCCGAGCGACATGATCGCCGATGCGACAGCACGGATCAGTGAAAAGCCCGATCGTATCGGCGGCGTCTTGTCCGAAATGGTCGGCACCCCGCCCGGCGCACGGCTGGAGAAAAACGCCGACAAGATCGCTAAGCATTTCGCATCGGACCGGTTTGAGGATATTCTGGCCTCGCTTGAGAAAGCCATCGATGAAAATGGCTGCGAATGGGCCGCCAAAGAACGCGACACGCTTGGCACAAAAAGCCCGCAGACCTGCAAGGTGGCTTTACGCCAACTGGCGAAAAGCGCGCAGCTTACCAGTTTTGCTGACAATATGGCGATGGAATACCGCATCGGTTCGCGCGTGCTGGTCCGCCCCGACTTTGCCGAGGGCGTTCGCGCCGTTATTGTCGATAAAACCCATGATCCGCAGTGGAACCCGGCCACGCCGGAGGACGTCAGCGAGGAGCTGATCGACAGTATTTTTGCGCCGCTGCCCGCCGATGAGGAATGGAAACCCCTATGACATACGAAACACTTCTTACCGAAACCGATGGTGCGGTGACCATCATCACGCTTAACCGGCCCAAGGCGCTTAACGCGCTGTCCAGCGTGGTGCTGGAGGAGTTGATTGATGCTTTCGCGAAGTACCAAGCGGATGACAGTCAGCTATGCGCAATTATCACTGGGTCGGGCGACAAAGCCTTTGCTGCGGGCGCTGATATCAAGGAAATGTCAGACAAAGCCGCCGCAGATTTTTACCTCGATGATTTCTTCAGCCGCTGGACCAGCGAGATTGTCAAGACAACCCGCAAGCCGTGGATTGCGGCAGTCAACGGTTTTGCGCTGGGCGGCGGGTGTGAACTCGCCATGATGGCCGATTTTATCATCGCCAGCGAAAACGCGAAATTTGGCCAGCCAGAGATTAAACTGGGCGTAGCCCCCGGCATGGGCGGCAGCCAGCGTCTTACGCGCGCAATCGGCAAAGCAAAGGCAATGGAAATGTGCCTGACCGGCCGGATGATGGGCGCAGAAGAGGCCGAACGCAGCAATCTCGTGGCCAGGGTTGTGCCGCATGGCAATCTGATGGCAGAGGCCAAAAAGACCGCAGCCCTGATCGCATCCATGCCGCCAATGGCCGCCATCGCGAATAAGGAAATGGTCAATTCCGCTTTCGAAATGACCCTTGAACAAGGCGTGGTTCAAGAACGCCGCCTGTTCCAAATCCTGACCGCCAGCGAGGACAAGGTCGAGGGTATGGCCGCCTTTATCGAGAAGCGTGACGGCCAATGGAAAGGGCGGTAACATGAAAATCGCATTTATCGGCCTTGGCAATATGGGCGGCGGGATGGCTGCGAACCTTGTCAAAGCCGGTCACGAAGTAAACGCTTTTGACCTCAGCGCCGATGCGCTGGATACTGCGAAAGACAATGGCTGCCGCACGTTCGCGGCGGCGCGCGATGCAGTGCAAGGCGTTGATGCGGTCGTCTCCATGCTGCCCAATGGCGGGGTTGTGAACAGCGTCTATGCCGAGGATGTGATGGGCCAGGCACCTGCGGGTGCCGTGTTCCTGGACTGCTCAACCATTGATGTCGCAACCGCGAAATCGGTGGCTGCGGCTGCAACCGATGCGGGCTATGAAATGGTCGATGCGCCGGTTTCCGGCGGTATCGCAGCGGCGAATGGCGGTACGCTGACCTTCATGGTGGGCGGGACACACAGCGCCTTCAAACGCGCAGAGCCGGTCCTCAGCGCGATGGGCAAGGCGGTCATCCACGCAGGCGATGCAGGGGCCGGACAGACTGCCAAAATCTGCAATAACATGCTGCTCGCGGTTCATATGATCGGCACCTGCGAGGCGATCAAGATGGCCGAGAAACTGGGCCTCGATCCGCAGACTTTTTATGAAATAAGCTCGCAATCCTCCGGCTATAACTGGTCGCTGAATGCCTACACCCCGATGCCCGATGTCGGTGTGCCCAGCCCTGCCGATAATGATTATCAGGGCGGCTTTGCCACGGCATTGATGCTGAAGGATTTGCGGCTTGCAATGGACGCGGCGGAGGCATCAGACAGCGCCGTACCGCTCAGCTCCCGGGCTGCCGCCTTGTATGAAGATTACAGCGGCGCAGGCAACGGCCAGCTCGATTTCTCGTCGATCATTAAGACCTACTGATCAGGGCGATGATCTCTTCCAGCCATTTGCGCGGCGCTTTACGCTGGCAGATATTGGCGACGAATTCCTGACCCCTTGCGACGCTGCGAAGTCTGCCCCCTTTTATCCAGCGGTCTTGGCGGCTGTGATAGGATAGGCTGCCAGGCTGCATCCAATCGGGCCGATGCCACAGGCTGGGCGGGCCGTCGTGCACGGAGAGACGCAACCGCGCATTATCCGTCTGTGCGGCGCGGCCCGGCCCCACATAGATCACGTCATTCTTGGCATGCATACCCAGCGCATGCGGATGGCCAAACGCTGCATATTGGCTGCGCTCGTCATCGCTGCAGACCGCCAGATCAACTATCTGTTCGATCCGCTGATAGCCAAAAATCCGGTGATGCGGTTCGCGTGTCGCTTCTTCGCGAAAGAGCCCGAAAAATACGAACACGTCGCCTGTGCCAACGCCCTGATTGACCAGATGCGTTTGCGCCGCGCTGCATTGGCCGAACAGGCACGTGCCATCATCACGGAACATCGGATCGTGGTGACAAAAATCCTGGCCGGTGAATCTTCCGCGACTGGCAGTTTGCACCGCATCCGCCAGGCCCAGATCGGCATAAGTCGTGTGTGAATGGGCGCTTGCGGGGATCGGCAAACTGATAGGCCGCCCGTCCACAATTGGCGATGCGCCGCCGCCTGCGGCGCTATCAAACCCCTTGCGGCTCAAAATTATCCGCACGCGCTCACCGCGCGGCCAATCACGTGACAGCCCATACCGATCCGCCGCGCAGCTGCCGCCAAGAGCAGCGATAAGCGCGGTAACAGAAGTGGTAACAAGAGCGGCGACAGGAGCGGCGGGGGGCATGACCAGTGCGCGCCAGCGCCGCATCGTTCAGTGCCAGAACCGCTGTCTGCGGCTGACCAATATGGCACTGCATGTCTGCCCTTTCTGTCAAGCCCGCGTAACCGGGCGATTACCGCGCGAACACGCGCGCGCCAGACGTGAACGCATATACGCGCCTGCGCCGGCCATGCCCATGAACCTGCGCTTGGCCTATTCGGGACCGAGAAATCCAAGCACAGGTTTGCGCGCGGCCGCGGTTTCGTCCAGCCGCGCACGCGGTGCGTAATGGGGCGCTGTTTTCAGGCTCTCATCGCCAGATTTCGCCCGGTCCACCACACTGCGAAAAGCGGTGATGAACTGGTCAATTGCGGCCTTGCTTTCGGTTTCGGTCGGCTCGACCAGCATCGCGCCATGCGTCACCAGCGGGAAATACACCGTCATAGGATGAAATCCCTCGTCTATCAGCCCCTTGGCAAGATCGAGTGTCGACAAACCGCCACCAAAGTCCTTATCTCCGAACAGAGCCTCATGCATGCACGGCCCGCTATGGGCATAGGGCGCGTACAGGACATCCTCCATCGAGCGCAGGATGTAATTGGCATTCAGCACCGCATCTTCGGACACTTGCTTCAGACCATCCGCGCCGTGACTGAGCATATAGGTCAATGCGCGGGTATACATGCCCATCTGCCCGTGAAATGCCGTCATGCGGCCAAAGGCGCGGGTGTGCCCGTATTCTTCGGCGCCTTCTTCCTCGACCAGATGAATATACCCGTCATCGGTCCGCGCCGTAAACGGCAGAGGGCCAAACGGGCTCAGTGCTTCTGACAAAACAACCGGCCCGCTGCCCGGCCCCCCACCGCCATGCGGGGTGGAGAAAGTCTTGTGCAGATTGATATGCATCGCATCAACCCCCAGATCACCGGGGCGAACGCGCCCGACAATCGCGTTGAAGTTTGCGCCGTCACAATAGACAAAACCGCCCGCCGCATGGACTGCATCGGAAATCTCGCGCAAATCCGGTTCGAACAATCCGCATGTATTGGGATTGGTGATCATCACTGCGGCTACATCGGGGCCGAGCCGCCTTTTCAGCGCCTCCAGATCGACCCGGCCATCCGAATTTGCGGGAATATCTTCCACCTTGTAACCGGCGAAAGCCGCCGTTGCAGGATTGGTGCCATGCGCGCTTTCCGGTACCAGGACGACTTCGCGCGCATCGCCGCGCGCTTCCAGGGCTGCGCGGATGCACAAGATCCCGCACAGTTCGCCATGCGCGCCCGCTTTCGGGCTCATTGCCACGCCGTGCATTCCGGTCAATGTCATCAGCCAATGCGCCAATTCATTCATCACACCCAGCGCGCCCTGCACCGTGTCAGTCGGCTGCAGCGGGTGAACATCGGCGAAGCCAGGCATCCGCGCGACTTTTTCATTGAGGCGCGGATTGTGCTTCATGGTGCAGGAACCGAGCGGGAAAAAGCCCAGGTCGATCCCGTAATTCTGGCGGCTGAGGCGCGTATAATGCCGCACGGTTTGCGGTTCAGACAATCCGGGCAAACCAATGGGTTCGCTGCGCTCCATCCCGCCAAGCCGGTTGGCGAGGGATGTGTCAATCTGCGGCAAATCAACGCCGGTCGTCTCGGTCGTGCCGATTTCAAAAATCAACGCTTCCTCGAGCATCAGTGCTGCGTTGCCAGTGGTGGTGGCAGGGCCACCAAACTTGCCATCCGTGCCAGCAGGGGTGGTCGGCTTCCAGCCGCTTTTATTGGGCGCGTTCATGCCGGTTTCCCTTTTGCGAGAGTATCTTTCAAAGCAGCACAGAGAATGTCGATATCCTCCTGCGTCGTGGTTTCGGTAACCGCAACCAGCAACCCGCCGGAAAACTCCTCAACACCGGGATACAGGCGCCCCAAGGAAACGCCAGCGAGGATATTGTCCTTCGCCAGATCGCGGACAACATGCCGCGCATCACCGTCAATCAATATCGTAAATTCATTGAAGAAGTGGGTGTTGAGCAATGTCACGCCGGGAATGGCCGCCAATTTATCCGCTGCAATACAAGCCAGCCGGTGATTTTCTGCTGCCAATTGCCGCAGGCCTTTCTCGCCCAGCAGCGTCATATGCACACTGAATGCGAGCGCGCAGAGGCCCGAATTGGTGCAGATGTTCGATGTCGCTTTCTCACGCCGGATATGCTGTTCGCGCGTGGAGAGCGTCAGCACAAAACCGCGGCGGCCATCAGCATCGATCGTTTCGCCGCATAGCCGGCCCGGCATCTGCCGCACATGCTTGCTATCACGCACCGCAAACAAACCCAGATAGGGCCCGCCAAATTGCAGGCCAACACCCAGCGCCTGGCCTTCGCCGACCACAATGTCCGCCCCCAGTTCACCCGGGGATTTTATCGCGCCCAAGGCAACGGGTTCAGTGTTCACCGCAATCAGCAACGCGCCTTTGGCATGCGCTGCTTCGGCAATTTCCTCCAAATCGGCCAGACGCCCCAGAATATCGGGATACTGGACGACTACGCAGGACGTGTTTTCGTCAATCCGCGCGATCAGGCCGGCATTGTCAGGTTCGGCCTGAACCGTGGGGCTGCTGGAGGCAATTTCATCACCATTAAATTTCGCCATCGTTGCGACGACTTCGGTGTAATGCGGATGCAGAGCACCTGATAGCACTGCCTTGTTGCGCTTGGTCACACGGCCCGCCATTGCCACCGCTTCCCAGCATGCGGTTGACCCATCATACATTGATGCATTGGCAACAGCGCAGCCATAAAGGCGCGCAACCTGGCTCTGAAATTCGAACAGCATTTGCAGCGTGCCCTGCGCGATTTCGGGCTGATACGGGGTATAGGCGGTTAAAAACTCGCCGCGCTGGATGATCGTATCGACACTGGCCGGAATATGATGGCGATAGGCGCCTGCACCCAGGAAAAACGCGGCATCTGCAGCTGGCAGGTTCTGTTTGGACAGGCGGCGCATATGCTTTTCCACTGCCATTTCACCGGCATGCATCGGCAAATCCCGGATCGGCCCGTCCAGCCGCGCGACTTCCGGCACGTCAACAAACAAATCATCAATGGTGGAAGCGCCGACACTTTGCAGCATGTCACTGCGGTCGGTGTCAGTCAGGGGGAGATAACGCATCATCAAATCCTTATTCCCTGTCCGAACGCAGACAGGGGAGGTACAATCACAGCTCGGCGACGAACGCCTCATAAGCCTCTGCATCCATCAGGCCGTCCAGCTCTGATTTGTCGCCAATGGTCATTTTGAAAAACCAGCCATCTTCTTCGGGCGAGGTATTCACGAGCGCCGGGTCATCTTCCAGCGCGCCGTTTCCCTCGATGACTTCGCCAGTGATCGGCGCATAAACATCGCTGGCCGCTTTCACTGATTCCACCACCGCAGCATCGCCGCCTTTATCGACCATTGCGCCAACATCGGGCAATTCGACAAATACGATGTCGCCCAACTGTTCTTGCGCATAGTCAGTGATACCGACCGTCGCTGTGTCACCCTCGACATCAATCCACTCATGCTCATCGGTAAAATAACGGGACATCGGCTCATTCTCCTCGGAAATAATTTTGCGGCACGAAAGGCATGGGGGTTACGGTTGCATCAAGCCGTTTGTTCCGCACCGCGAGCTGCAACTGCGTGCCTGTTTTGGTATAGTCCGATTGGACATATGCCATCGCAATGGGATGGCCCAGCGTGGGTGAAAAGCCGCCGCTGGTGACGCGTCCAATTTCCGTGTCACCGCAAAAGACCAACGTCCCTTCGCGGGCGGGCATACGGCCGTCCAGTTTCAGGCCGACACGCTGTACCGGTGCCCCTTCGCCAAGCATTCTGGCGCAGGTTTGGTGCCCCAACCAACCACCGGTTTCGCGGCGTGATCTGGCAAGGCCGAATAGCAGCCGCGCGGACACGGGATCGGTCGTCTCGTCCAGATCGTGGCCATAAAGCGGCAAACCGGCCTCAAGCCGCAGCGAATCCCGCGCACCAAGACCAATCGGCTCGACTTCCGGCTCTGCGCACAGAAGCGCGGCGATTTTCTCTGCATCCGTTGCCGGAAGCGAGATTTCAAATCCGTCCTCTCCAGTATAACCCGACCGGCTGATGACCATCTCCACACCGGCCATGCTAAAATGGCCAAACGTCATGAACACCAGAGACGATAGCGCAATGTCACCCTCTACATGGCGAGCGAGAGCCGCAAACGCCCTCGGGCCCTGCAGCGCCAGCAAAGCACGGTCTTCCAGGTGGTTGAGCGTAACCGTGTCAGGCAAATGTTCGCGCAGATGGGCAATGTCGTCCCATTTGGTCGCACCATTGACCACCAGATAAAGCGCATTTGGCCAGCGCGAAACCATTAGATCATCGAGCACGCCGCCATTCTCGTTCAGCAGCAGAGAATAACGCTGCATGCCCACGTCCAATGTCGAAAGATCAATCGGCAGCAGCGCCTCCAGGGCGGCATCGGCCCCGTCTCCTGAAATCAGCAGCTGCCCCATATGGCTGACGTCAAACAGGCCCGCTTGTTTGCGCGTCCAATTGTGTTCACCCACAATCCCGCCGCCATGCCTAAGATGATCGCCTGCATAGTGGATCGGCATTTGATAGCCGGCAAATTCGACCATCCGTCCGCCCATTGCGCGGTGCCATCCATCCAGCGCAAGAACGCGCTCCTCGGGCAGATCGTCTGGATGGGTATCAGAAATATCGTCTGTCATGTGCATTCCCGTGCCAAGTGCAGACGCACCGCAAGGCGCGCCATCTGCACCCCCTCTGTCGGGAAAACCTGAGAGTTTTACCACACGCCTGCCATGTGACAATACGTGCGACTTACCCCTTCGGTGGCATCCGCCGAAACGGAAACGCTTTCCAGAGTGTCTGCCAATGCGCGGTCCCTGATACCTGAGAGTTTCCGGGGCGGTTGCTCCTTCGGTGCCGCTGGCGTTCAACATGCGTTGACCTGCAACCAGCGATCTCTCCCGCGCATCGGCCAAAGAATCACTTCCCTGGCGACGGATATTTCACTGCGCGAAACCGCGCGGCCGGTCAATCAAGATTGGGGCGCAGCCAGCGTTCCGCAGTGGATAGATCAACATTACGGCGCAGCGCATAATCCTCCAGCTGGTCAGGCCCGATCCGCGCCACACCGAAATAGGAACTGTCGGGATGGGCGAAATAGAACCCGCTGACCGCTGCTGTGGGCCACATGGCAAAGCTTTCCGTCAAAGTTAGCCCTGCATGGGTGGGCGCATCAAGCAGTTCGAACAGGATCGGCTTCAGGCTGTGATCGGGGCAGGCCGGATATCCAGGGGCCGGCCGGATGCCGCGATAATGCTCCTTGATCAATGCGTCATTGGTCAGCTGCTCCCCCGGCGCATAGCCCCACAGGTCAGTCCGCACATGCTGATGCAGACGCTCGGCGAAACTTTCGGCGAAGCGGTCAGCCAATGCTTTCAGCATGATGTCGGAATAATCGTCATTATCCGCCTGAAAGCGCGCGATATGATCATCAATGCCGTGGATGCCAACGGCAAAACCGCCGATCCAGTCACCCGCAGGATCGATAAAATCGGCAAGGCAGTAATTGGCCCGGTCGCGCGATTTTTTCACTTGCTGGCGCAGGAAAGGCAGCCGCGTTCCATTGTCGAGCAGCACATCGTCACCTTCGCGCTGGCACGGCCAGAAACCGGCAACGCCTTTCGCGGTGAGCCATTTTTCTTCGACGATGCGGCCGAGCATGGCTTGCGCATCATCCCACAGCGCACGCGCGCTTTCCCCAACCACATCATCCTGCAGGATCGCGGGATATACCCCGTGCAATTCCCATGCCCGGAAAAACGGCGTCCAATCGATCGTCTCGCGCAGATCAGACAGTGACCAGTCATCAAATACGTGCAGCCCCGGCTTGGCCGGATCGGCAGGGCGCTGTGCCATATCGGCGGCAAAGCTGTTACCGCGTGCCTCGTCCAGTGACAGTAAAGCCGATGAACCCTTATTGGCCCGCTTGACGCGCACATCCTCATATTCTGCGGCGGTGTCTTCCACGAAATCATCGCGCAGAGTATCGGACAGCAGCCTGCTCGCCACGCCGACAGCGCGGCTGGCATCAAGCACATGGATCACCGGGCCGGTATAAGCGGGTTCGATCTTCAGTGCCGTATGCACCTTGCTGGTCGTCGCGCCGCCAATCAGCAGCGGCATGGTCATGTCCGCGCGCTGCATCTCTTCTGCCACTGTGACCATTTCATCGAGCGACGGCGTGATCAGGCCGGACAGACCGATCATATCGACATTCTGTGTTTTGGCCACTTCAAGGATTTTGGACCACGGCACCATCACCCCCAGATCAATCACCTCATAGCCGTTACATTGCAGAACCACCCCGACGATATTCTTGCCAATATCGTGCACATCGCCTTTCACGGTGGCCATAATAATCTTGCCTTTGGCTTTTGCGCCTTCTTCTTTCTCGGCTTCGATATAGGGGATCAGATGCGCGACAGCTTTCTTCATCACGCGGGCGGATTTCACCACCTGGGGCAGAAACATTTTGCCGCTGCCAAACAGATCACCCACGACATTCATGCCGTCCATCAACGGGCCTTCAATCACCTCGATCGGGCGCCCGCCCTCGCCGGAAATACGCGCGCGCAGTTCCTCCGTGTCGGAAACGATATCGGCATCGATCCCCTTGACCAGCGCGTGTTCAAGCCGCTTCTCGACGCTCCAGCCGCGCCATTCGGCGGCTTGCTTGTCCTCTTCCTTGGTCTTGCCGCGATAGGATTCTGCCAGTGCAATCAGGCGCTCGGTGGCGGTGTCCTCACCCTCCACAGGGCGCATCAAGATCACATCCTCGCATGCCTCGCGCAGGACAGGATCAATCGCGTCGTAAATGTCGAGCTGGCCTGCATTGACAATCGCCATATCGAACCCGGCCGGTATTGCGTGATACAAAAATACCGAATGCATGGCGCGGCGCACAGTCTCGTTACCGCGAAAGCTGAAACTCAGATTGGACAATCCGCCCGATGTTTTCGCATGCGGGCATGACGCCTTGATCTCGCGCACCGCTTCGATGAAGTCGAGCCCGTACCGGTCATGGTCTTCAATCCCCGTCGCCACCGCAAAAATATTGGGATCAAAAATGATATCTTCGGGCGGGAAACCGATCCCGACCAGTAAATCATAGGCGCGCTTGCAGATCTCTACCTTGCGGTCTTTGGTATCCGCCTGACCGATTTCGTCAAACGCCATCACCACCGCAGCCGCGCCGTAATCCATACATTTGCGCGCTTGGGCAAGGAACTCCTCCTCCCCCTCTTTCATCGAGATTGAATTGACGATGGGCTTGCCCGAAACACATTTCAAACCGGCCTCTATGACATCCCATTTGGAACTGTCGATCATCAGCGGAACCCGCGCAATATCAGGCTCTGCAGCAATCAGTTTGAGGAAGGTGGTCATGGCATGGACTGCATCCAGCAGCCCTTCGTCCATATTGACATCAATGACCTGCGCGCCGTTTTCAACCTGCTGGCGCGCGACCTCGACCGCCGCATCATAATCATCGGCCATGATCAGCTTTTTAAACCGGGCAGAGCCGGTGACATTGGTCCGCTCGCCAATATTGACGAATTGGGTAGTACTGGCTTGGGTCATTATGCAGCAATCGTAAAAGGTTCAAGGCCAGCAAGGCGCATTTTGACATCGCGCTGCGGTATTGCACGCGGAGCCAGACCGTCCACTGCCCGCGCCATCGCGGCGATATGTTCAGGGGAGGACCCGCAGCATCCGCCAAGGATGTTTGCCTGACCGTTTACAGCCCATTCGCGGACCAGACCAGCAGTTGTTTCGGGGGCTTCGTCATATTCGCCCAGTTCGTTGGGGAGCCCCGCATTGGGATAAGCCATCAACAGCGTATTGGCGATTTTGCTGAGCAATTGCACATGCGGGCGGAGTTGCTCTGCGCCAAACGAACAATTGAGCCCGATCGTGACCGGATTGGCGTGACGCACCGCATACCAGAACGCTTCTACCGTATGGCCTGACAGATTGCGGCCTGACAGATCGGTCAAAGTCATCGACAGCATAATCGGCACATCGCGGCCCAGCTCCCGCTCCAGCTGCTTGACCGCCATCACACCGGCTTTGGCGTTGAGCGTGTCAAAAATCGTCTCGATCAGAATAAAGTCACAGCCGCCCGCCATCAGTGCCGCTGCCTGTTCATAATAGACGCTGGTCAGATAATCGAACGTAATCTCGCGGAAGCCGGGGTCTTCCACATCGGGGCTGAGCGACAGGGTTTTATTGGTCGGTCCGATCGCGCCTGCGACAAAGCGCGGGCGCTCTAAGCCTTTTTGCGCGTCTCTGGCTTCATACTCGTCTGCCAATATGCGCGCGATTGTGCCCGATTCTACATTGATATCACGGACCAGCGCCTCTGCCGCATAATCGGCCTGGCTGATGACATTGGCAGAAAATGTGTTGGTCGCGACTATGTCCGATCCGGCCTCGAAATAGGCACGGGTGATATCGCGGATCACATCGGGGCGCGTAAGCGCCAATATGTCATTATTGCCTTTCTGGTCTGCCGTGAGCCCCAGATCGCCGGCATAATCAGCTTCGGTCAATTTGCGGTTCTGGATCTGCGTACCGAATGCGCCATCCGAAATCAGAATGCGCTTGGCCGCCTGGGCATTGAGTTTTTCCCGGGGGGTCATGATGCGCCTCGTGCAGGGCCGGTTTGCGGGCGCATACCCAGCATATGGCAAATCGCATAGGCCAGGTCAGCGCGGTTCAATGTGTAGAAATGAAAATCGCGCACGCCGCCCGCATAAAGCCTGCGGCACAGTTCCGCCGCGACGGTCGCGGCAACCAGCTGGCGTGATGCGGGCCGCTCGTCCAGCCCTTCAAACAAGCCATCCATCCACGCCGGAATATGCGCGCCGCACGCGCCGGCAAATTTGCGTGCCTGCGCCACATTGGTCACAGGCAAAATGCCCGGCAGGATTGGTGCGGTTATTCCAGCAGCATCGGCTGCATCGCGAAACCGGAAAAATGTATCGGCGGAGAAGAAAAACTGGCTGATCGCGCGGGTGGCACCGGCATCCAGTTTGCGCTTGAGATTATCAAGGTCACTTTTCGGGCAATCCGCATCGGGATGCGTTTCGGGATAGGCAGCAACCGAGATTTCGAAATCGGCAATCTCTTTCAGGCCCGCAACCAGATCAGCCGCGCTTTTGAAACCATCGGGATGCGGCACAAACGGCGCGCCCGGCTCGCCCGCATCACCGCGCAGGGCGACGATATGGCGCACGCCCGCTTCCCAATACTGTTCTGCCACCTCGCGAATGTCGGCTTTGCTGGCATCGACGCAGGTAAGATGCGCAGCGGCAGGCAAGCGCGCTTCTTTAATAATCCGCGCAACGGTATTATGCGTGCGTTCCCGCGTGGAACCGCCTGCGCCGTAAGTGACCGAAACGAAAGCGGGATGAAGTGGCGCGAGCTCCTGCACCGAGTTCCATAATTGCGTTTCCATCTTTTCCGATTTGGGCGGAAAAAATTCAAACGATGCGCTGATATCGCCCTGCAGTCCTGAAAACAGGGGCGTATCGAGCGCGGTTTGCGCTTCACGCATTTCATCAAGCCTAGGGAAGGAACGGTTACTCATTGCGCTGCTTTCTTAACATTGGACCTTCGCGGCATGTCGGCAGGAGCAGGCTTGCCCTGCCAAGAACCATGCCGTGTACCGATCCAGATTTTCACGGTCAGCGCGCCTTCATCCATCGCGATTTGCGCAGATGGGTCATAGCCGGCCTCTTCAAGCAGCAAACGAATGGCCTTGTCGGTAAAACCGAGCCGTGCGTGGGCATGCCGGTCCCGCAGCTCCTCTCGGTCATGCGCGGCAAAATCGACAATCGCAATCCGCCCGCCGGCCCGCGTTACGCGTGCCGCCTCCATCAGGGCAGCAGCGGGGTCTTGCGCAAAATGCAGCACCTGATGGAGCAGCACCGTATCAAACATCTGCGCTGCAAAAGGCAAGGCGGCAAAATCGCCCTGCACCAATTCAACCATGTCAGCGGGCAGATTTTGGAGCTTTGCCCGCGCGACCCGCAGCATATCGACGCTTTTGTCCAATGCGACAATATGGTCAGCCAGCGGCGCGAAGAGTTCCGCCATTCGCCCGCTGCCCGTACCGATATCGAGCATCCGCCCAAGCCGGCCCTCCTGCAATGCCGCGACCAGTCGCTGTTCAACAATCCGGTCGGCGCTATGCAGCTGGCGCAATTCATCCCAGTCATCAGCGTGCCGGGCGAAATAGGCTGCCGCATTCTGTTCCCGCGAACCGCGTATGGCAGCCAATTGCGCGCGGTCTGCCGCGCACATAGCAAGAAATTCAGCGTCTTCTTTTTCGGCCGTCGCAAGCAAGCGCGAGACGGCTTCCCCTACCGGATCGCCCCGCTCATTACCGATCGAGGAACGCAGGAAAACCCAGCTTCCCTCCCGGTGGCGCTCGGACAGACCGGCATCGCATAGAATCGCGATATGGCGTGAAACACGCGGTTGGCTCTGCCCAAGCACTTGCGCAAGTTCGCCCACCGCAAGCTCCATCGCGGCAAGCAGGCGCATGATCCGCAGACGCGTCGGATCGGCCAAAGCCCGGATAGTGGTTTCGATCTGCATGGAAACCACATATAAAGATATCGTTATATCCGCAAGCGCGTTTGCATGTTTGACCTCCGGCCGCCCACATAATGGATGCTGCAACCACCATCACCGCCTTCGCAAACAGCGTGCGGCATTGGCTTTACAACCGCTCAGCCGCTCTTCGGATCGCAGCCTGCGGATAGGAAGGCCTCACCTCCGGGCTGGACGTTCATCCACGTTTCACACTGCCACGCTGTAATATGCGCACGGGTACGCGCCGTTCTGACGCCCGATCTTCGCCCAGCACTGTACGCACCAGCATCGCGCCAGCGACATCGAAGTCGGGTTCGATACTGGTCAATGGCGGGTTGCTGTGCCGCCCTGCCCGAATACCGTCAAAACCAACCAGAGAACAGTCGCGCGGCACAGCGATATTGCGAGCGTTGAGCTCCTCAAGCGTCCCGAGCGCCATCGCATCGCAGGCGACAAACAGCCCGTCGAAACTCTGGCCGCTTCTGATCAACTTTGCCACCGCATCGCGCCCCTGCTCGGCACGGTCGAGATCGGGGTTGACCGCCAGCAGGACGGGCTTCATCCCGCTCTCAGCCAATGCCTTCGCATAGCCTTCATATCGCTCTCGAAATTGCTGCTGGGGCGAATCGTTTGCGCCGATGTGAACGATTGACCGGCAACCCGCGGAAATCAATTCCCTCGCGGCGAGCATGCCGCCTTCATAATTGTCCGAGCGCACCCAGTCCAGCTCTTCATAGGGCGAGCTCCAGAAAACAACCGCACGGCCACCGCCGCTCAAATCCCGGAAATATTCCCACGCTGCCTCATTGACGGTGGTGCCGATCACAATCATCCCATCGGCTTGGCCGCGTTCTGCATATTTGCCGAAAAACTGCGCTTCTTCGGATTGAAATGATACCAGCGTTTCATATCCCTGCGCCGCCGCTGCTGCGCACACACTGCCGAGCAAGGAAAAATAGAACGGGTTAATATCGCTCGCAGCCTCTTCGGGGCGGCCAATGACAACCACGGCCAAGGTGCCCGTCTTGCCCCGCCGCAGACGCGCGGCACGCTCATCGACAACATATCCCAATGCCTCAGCCGCCTGCATAACTTTGGCCCGCGTCGGCTCGGTAATCGCGCTCGATCCGGCAAGCGCACGCGATACCGTCGATTGGCTTACACCCGCTTTTTCGGCGACGTCGAACGATGTTACCCGCTGCGGCATTGCGCGGTCTGTCATGGTGTTCCTCTCTTTTGAAAAACCATGTTTATATCGCCTATTCTCACGCGCTCGGCAAGCCAGCGTTGCGAAATATCGGTATGGGATTTGGGTATTTGCAATATTCTGATCAGGCTCTATGCCTGCTACCCATAGTAGCCTGTTGGTCTGGAAAATTGCTGCGCGCGCTGCGCGGCAAATCAATTTGGCGCAGCCGAATGAAGGCCAAATTACCGCATGAGCGATACCAGTTACACGATTGATCCCCCGTTGATGGATCTGCCGATAGAGACTGCCCAATCGGGTTATTATCACGGTTTCAGCAGGATAGTCACGATCACCTCAAAATTGATCGTGACTATCCTGATCCTGTGGGCCGTGCTGTTTCCTGTTCAGGCAGGGGCAACGCTCGATTTCGCCAAGACAACCATTATCAGCCAGTTTTCCGGTTGGTATATTTATCTGGTGGCCTTCCTAAGTGTTGTTGCTTTCGCGCTCGCCATCATACCAAATTCAGGCAAATTGCGGCTCGGCCAGGCCGATGAAAGGGCGGAATTCTCGCGCTTTTCATGGTTTGCGATGCTGTTTGGCGCGGGCATTGGCATTGGCATGTTGACCTATTCCACGGGGGAGCCTTTATCCCATTTTGCCAATAATCCCGATATTATTCGCGGCATCATCGAACCTGTGTCGGCAGAGGCAGTACGGCCAGCCTATATCTACACATTTCTGCATTGGGGGGTTGCTGCCTGGGCCACCTATGCCCTGGTTGGTCTGGCGATCGGTTATGTCGCTTATCGCCGCGATCTGCCTCTCACCATCAGATCATCGCTCGCGCCTTTGTTCGGCAAAGCCATGTCGGGGCCTGCGGGACATATCGTCGATATCGTCGCTGTCGTGGCGACCATTCTGGGCGTAGCGGTAACGATGAGCCTGGGAGTCGAGCAATTCGTGGCCGGACTGTACCGTCTGGGCTTTGGCGATTGGCTGGTAACCTCTGGCGGTCCAGACAGTGTGCCAGCTGCGTCTGTACCCGCGATCATCATCGCGCTGATCTTTCTGGTCGGCGCCTCGACAATATCTGCCCTTTCCGGTGTCGGGCGCGGGATCAAATGGCTGTCCAATCTCAATATGGCTTTGTCGTTCCTGTTGATTGCCATTTTCGTCATTGCGGGATCGGGCCTGCTGAGTTTTGAATTATTGCTGACGGGCATCTATGATTACATTGTCAATCTACCGATACTCGCAATCAGTGTGTGGAGCGCGGATGGAACGCCGGTTGGTGACGCGCTGGCGCAGTGGCAGCTGGACTGGTCAGTATTCTACTGGGCCTGGTGGATCGCCTTTGCGCCCTTTGTCGGTATGTTCATCGCCCGTATCTCGCGCGGGCGGACCGTCCGCGAATATGTGTTTGGTGTGGTTTTGGTGCCTTCGCTGATGTGCTTCACATGGTTCGCGCTGGTTGGGGGCACTGCGATTGACCTTGAACTGAGCGGCGCTGCCCAAGGCAGTATTTTGGGCGCAGGTATATCGGACCAGCTTTATGCCACGCTGGCGGTTTTGTTCGATCCAGCAATCGCGGCGCTGCTATCGGGCCTCGTTGTGATCCTGCTGATGACCTATCTCATTACATCTGCGGATAGCGCGATTTTGATCATCAACACGATCAATGGCGCTGGCGAAGACGAGGATGAGATTGAACGCCGCCATCATATTCTGTTCTGGGGCGCAGCATTGGCGCTGGTGGTTGGCAGCATGCTGATCCTGGGCGGGATTGACGCGATCAGTACCGCGATGATTATCGGCGCCTTGCCGTTCTCTTTCGTGGTCGCGTTAATGGCGATTTCCATCGTCAAGGCGATTATCTTTGATTTGATCCGCAAGCATCAGGACGTGCCGACAACCGCGCATGCGATTGATTCCGTTGCAGAACAGCCCGCCAGCTAGGGCCAACATCTATACAGTGATTTAGTCACGGCCATTTCTGGTTGGATAGCTATATCTGATAGACCAAATCCGCCCTTCATCCTTATAGTTTATTTATTACTTGCTTGTATTTCACAATTCATAATAAACAACTTTGAATAGACATATATTGTTCTTTGGTAATTTTTGAGTTGAAATATAAACGCACACGTTATCTATTCAATACATAGCAGTGTTGTCAATGTGCAACAACCCTGATTTGTTTGCATTCATTCTGGCTGGTCCGGTGGAATAGCCTCCCTTTGTTTGTTAGCGCGCCCACAACGTTCAAAGATCATCTGGTTTTTGAACAACAAGCATGATTTTTCGGAAATTCAGGCAATTCTGCCCAATGTCCTAGCAAACATCGCGCTTCAGAATTCAATAGGGAACAATCTCAATGATGAAATTACACTGTGGCGCGTCGCTCGTGGCGATCGCTACCCTTTCCGCAACGCCTGCATTCGCGCAGGATGCCTCTGCACCCGCAGCGCAAGAACGCGTTGGCGGCGTGACCGAAATTGTGGTTACGGCGACCAAGCAGAGCGAAAACCTGCAAGACGTTCCAATTTCCGTCAGCGCGATTGGCGAAGAGGCGCTGGACGAGCTCGCGATTGATACTTTCGGTGATTATCTGGAACAGCTTCCCAGCGTTACCGCAGGCGGAAGCGGTCCGGGCCAAAGTACCATTTACATCCGCGGCTTGGCATCGACCACGCCAAATCTCACCACCGCTGGCGTTGCCGGTCTTGCGCCCAATGTCGCGCTATATCTTGACGAACAACCGCTGGGTCAGCCGGGCCGTAACCTGGATGTGTACGCCGCCGATCTGGAGCGGATCGAAGTTTTGGCCGGCCCGCAAGGCACGCTGTTCGGTGCCAGCTCGCAGGCCGGTGTTGTTCGCTTGATTACCAACAAGCCAAGTCTGTCAGGCTTTGATGCATCGGGTAAAGCGGGCGTTGCCTTCACCAAAGGCGGCGAAGCAAGCTATAACGCAGAAGCGATGATCAACCTGCCCGTGACAGACAGTCTTGCGGTGCGCGGCGTGTTCTATCTGGACGATCAAGGCGGCTACATCGACAATGTTGCTGGCACGATTGATGCCAGCCAAAGCGGGCGCTTCCGTGAAGCGAGCGATGTGCGTTCGAATGGCGTGCCCGTGGGCACAATCCGTCAGGGGTTCCAGCCGGGCGGTCCCGCAGCCGGAACGACCTTTATTGCAGCGGACAATGCCGGTCTGGTTGAAGACAATTTCAACGACACCCAATATTCCGGTTTCCGCGTATCGGCACTGTATGAGTTTTCACCGGATTGGCGTGTAACTGTTACGCACGCTCGCCAGAGTGTGGAATCCGATGGCGTGTTTTTTGCCGATCCAGCCTTGGGGATTGACGATCTGAACGTGCAACGGTTTGAAGATGATCGTCTGCAAGACGATTTCTCCAACACCAGCTGGACTGTAGAGGGCCGTCTTGGCGCGCTCGATATTGTCTATACCGGCGCATATACAGACCGCGAAACACAGCAGCGCGTTGATTACACCGACTATCTGTTTGTCGGCCAATATCTGCCCTATTACATCTGCGACACGGCCGTGGTGTATCCCGGTTATGTGACCAATGCCCCGGCTGATCCGACCTGTTACGCGCCGAATACCTTTGTGGCATCAAACACCGACACGACTGTATTCACGCAGGAATTTCGGGTCAGCACCCCGCAAGACGCTCCATTTCGCGTCACCGCAGGTGCATTTTACAGCGATCTTGAACTCAAAGAGCTGAACGACTTTTCCTACCCAGCCAACACGCTGGTACGCGGTTCTGACGGCGTGACGACCGGCTTTCTGCCAAACTTCCCGCTGACGAATGTGAATGCGCCTCCGGGTGCGATCAATTCTGCAGCGGCCGGCTTTTTCACACGGGAGGGACCGTTTCCGGCGACCACCATCTTCCGTAACGACATTCGCCGGACTGACCAGCAATTCGGCCTGTTTGGTGAAGCAAGCGTTGATGTTGTCCCTGATCTGCTGACGCTGACAGCGGGGCTGCGCTATTACAATGTCGAAGTGGATCTGGAAGGCAGCGCGAACTCGTCCTTCTTCAACCTTCGTTCGCCGGTATTTGGCGCCAACACCGGCGTGCCATTGGCCCAGCGTATTGACCAGCAGCGCGGCGGCACTAATATCAGCGCGCAATTCGGCCCTAACAACACCGTTGGCGCGCCCGATGTGGCGAAAGCCGAAGGCGTGATTTTCAAAGGTACCGCTACGGTCACCCCAACAGATGATTTGCTGTTTTACGTCACATACTCTGAAGGTTTTCGTCCGGGCTTGCTGAACCGTCCCGGCGGTGCCGCCGGTGCCAATGGTTTCACCGTGCCATTTGAACTGGAAACCGATGAAGTCAAAAACTACGAATTCGGGTGGAAGATGGACCTTGTTGACGGGCAGGTTCGCCTGAACGGCAGTGCGTTCTATGTCGATATCAGCCGTCTTCAGACGACCATTTTCGATCCATCCATCACCAATCTGTTTTTCTCCGATAATGCAGCCAATGCCGAGATTTATGGTATCGAAGGTGAACTGACCATCGCGCCCTACAGCGTTCCTGGCCTTACCGTCACCGGCGCATTCTCGATTCTGGATACAGAGATTACCGACGTACTGACACCGACCGACGATGTGATCGCCGGTGAGCCGCTCGCCTATGCGCCCGGTTTTCAGGGCAATATGCGCGTGCGTTATGAATGGGATGTCAGCAGCACATTGCAGGCGCACATCATGCCGCAGATTGTCTATTCGGGTTCGAAATTCACTGACATCATCGAGATTAACAAGTTCAAATTGGATAGCTACACAACAGCCGCACTCAGTGCCGGTGTGAAAGCAAACAATTGGTCTTTCGAAATCTATGGTGAGAACCTGTTTGATACCCGCGCAGAGATTGCCGGCAATTTCATCAATGATGTCGAACGCATCACGACCAATCGTCCGTTGACAGTGGGTGCCCGGGTAAGCTTCAACTATTAGGCTTGCATCCCTAATTACGAAACGGCGGGTGAGGCATAGGCTTCATCCGCCGTTTTGATTTCATCCAGCTTTCTGCCAAAGGTACAGTCATGACGCTTGATATATCCGGCCGCGCAGAACAGCTGCATCAGGCACAAAAACGTCTCCAGTCGGGCGACTTTGCAGGCAGCCTTAGTGCAGCAGAAGCGATGCTCGCCAGTGCCGCCGATGATACTGATGTATTATACCTTGCCGCAGTCGCAGCGCGTTATGTCAAAGACTATCCCAAGGCTGAACAATATTTACAGCGGCTCCACACTGCCTCGCCTGAATATGGGCGGGCATGGCAGGAGGCGGGGCATCTCGCGCGGGCGAAGAATGATCAAGACAAGGCTCTCCAGGCGTTTCGCCGCGCCACCCGGTTTAACCCGGCGCTGGAGGCCAGTTGGCGCGCGCAGGCCGATCTGCTTGCAACGGGCGGATCCCAATCGGAAAGTGCTGCCGCCACCGCCCAAGCCGACCGCCTGAAAGACATGCCGCGCGAATTGCTCGCGGCCACCAATCATCTGCATGAAGGCCGATTGCTGCGGGCTGAAGAGTTCTGTCGCCATTTCCTGAGACAAAATCCAAAACATGTCGAAGGGATGCGGTTGCTCGCCCAAATCGGGATCAAATTGGGCATTCTGGACGATGCAGAATTTCTGCTCGACAGCGCGCGCAGTTTTGAACCGGACAATATTCAGGTTCGGCTCGATTATATTGACGCCCTGCGCCGCCGACAGAAATTTGCAGAGGCCAAACAGGAGGCGGAAGCACTTTACGCGCTCGATCCAGACAATCCGCTGTTTCAATCGCATCTTGCCATCGAATCGATGCAAACCGGTGAATATAACCGCGCCTTTGCCCTGTTTGACCAGATATTGGAGACGATACCGGGCGATCCGGCGACGCTGACATCGCGCGGACATGCTCTCAAAACAACCGGTAAAAGCGAACAGGCCGTGGCGTCATACCAAGCCGCATTCGCCCACAAGCCCGATCACGGCGATGCCTATTACGCGCTTGCCAATCTGAAAACTTACCGGTTCAGCGATGCTGAAATCAGCAATATGCGTGCGCAACTGGACCGCCCCGATCTGGCCTTTATGGACCGGGTTCATTTCTCTTTCGCATTGGGCAAAGCATACGAGGATGCCGGTGATTACCAGCAATCCTTCCGATATTACGATGAAGGCAATACGCTGAAACGGCGCCAGACCCGGTATGATGCCGATGCCATGCAGGGGGAGCTGGAGCGGCAGGCCGAGTGCTGCACCGCTGACCTGTTTGCAAGGCACGCTGGTGCAGGCCATCCCGCGCCCGATCCGATTTTCATTTTGGGCTTGCCGCGTGCAGGATCGACATTGCTGGAACAGATTCTCGCCTCTCACAGCGAGGTCGACGGGACGCTGGAACTGCCCAATATACTCGCGCTGGCACACCGCCTGCGCGGACGCAAAGCAGGTGAGGCGCTGTATCCCGCGATCCTGCATGACCTTACGGCGGATCAGCTGGCCAAAATGGGCGAGGATTTCATCGAGAACACCCGGATCCACCGCCAGGGTGCCCCGTTTTTCATCGATAAAATGCCCAATAATTTCCGCCATATCGGGCTGATCAAACTGATCCTGCCCAACGCCAAAATCATCGATGCGCGGCGCGATCCGATGGATTGCTGTTTCTCCGGCTATAAGCAGTTATTCGCAGAAGGGCAGGAGTTTACTTACGGGCTCGAGCAGGTTGGCCGCTATTATCGCGATTATGTGACGCTGATGGACCATTGGGACAGTGTGCTGCCCGGCGCGATCTTACGCGTAGAGCATGAGGATGTCCTTGATGATGTTGAGGGCCAGACACGCCGCATGCTCGACTATCTGGCGCTGCCATTCGAAGACGCTTGCGTCAATTTCCACCAGAGCAAACGTGCGGTGCGCACGGCCAGTTCTGAACAAGTACGCCGCCCGATTAACCGCGATGGGGTTGCCGCGTGGAAACCGTTCGAACCGTGGCTGGACCCTCTCAAAGACGCACTGGTGATGTAATCGCGATTGCCGGTCGCGATCGCCGGGGGCGGGGCCGCACGGCCTAGCCGGCAGGGATTATGTGACAGGAACCGGCTGCCACCTTCAATCGCACACGGTCGCCAAGAGCGGGCGCGGAAGTAATGGGTGCGCGAACATGCCAAGTGCTGGTTTGCGAAGCGATGGTGAGCGCGGCGCTGTGACCCAGAACATGCACCTCGCATACAGTAAATTCGGCTGAGTTATCGCCGATGAGGGCAATAGTTTCCGGCCGAACGAGAAGCACAGCATCGCCATCATCGCATGCCATAGCCTTAAAACTGCCTATCGGGGTTTTCATGATACCGTGCGCCACCTGTCCGCCCCATGCGTTCACATCACCCAATAGCCGCGCGGCCGCCTCTGAAACCGGCTTAAGATAGACTGTCTCGGGTGCGCCTGTTTGAATGATCTTCCCGTCAATCATCAGCGCCAGAGTATCGGCCATATACATCGCCTCTTGCGCATCATGCGTTACCATCACTGCCGCTGCCCCTTCGGCAGATATGGCCGCCAGCGCCGCATCGCGCACCTCCGCACGCAGCTCGCTGTCCAGGCCTGAAAATGCCTCATCAAGCAGGATAGCAGATGGTGCCGGTGCCAGAGCGCGCGCCAAGGCAACACGCTGCTGCTCCCCGCCGGATAGGGTATGCGGGAAATCCTTTGCACGGTGCCCCAGATGGACCAGCTCCAGCATCGCTGACGCACGGCTCCGCCGCGCTGTCCTGGCGCCTTCCCGCAATCCGAACATGACATTATCAACTACACTCAAATGCGGAAACAGCGAGAAGTCCTGGAACACCATTCCGATACCGCGTTGCTCTGGCCGAATGCGGATCGTGCCATCGGTTAACAGCGCGCTCGCGTTTCTTATGGTGCCGCTATCGCAATTATCCAGCCCGGCAATCGCCCGCAGCAAAGTCGATTTTCCGGCGCCGGAGGGGCCAAGAATGGCGGTGACTGTGCCCGGCTCTACGGTAAGGTCAACGGTATCCAACACCCGGCGCGAACCGCGCGTCTTGGTCAATCCGCAGATGCTGAGTGCAGCTTCGGTCATGCCGCGCTCTTGGCCGATAACCAGCTGACAAGCAGCATGATGGGGATACCCAAACCGATCAGCAATAATGCGGGCAAGGCCGCCTGTCCCAGCCTTTCGTCAGAGGCGAAATTATGCGCGCTGATGGCCAGAGTGTCAAAATCAAGCGGGCGCAAAATCATGGTGGCGGGCAGTTCCTTCATCACTTCGACGAACACTAATGCAGCCGCAGTCAACACGCCTGTCGATGCCAAGGGCAAGTGGATGCGGCGCAGAATTTCAAAGCGGCTCGCCCCCAGGGAGCGCGCGGCATCATCCATAGTCGGCGTGATGCGCAGCAGAGCGCTCTCGCACGGGCCAATCGCAGCCGCCGCAAAACGCGCCTGATAGGCAAATAATAGCGCAATAATACCGCCGCCGGCGATGCTGACACCAGTCCATTGCGGCACGCCGGCGATCATGGTTTGGATGCCGGAAAACACCGCAATTACACCGAGCGCCGCGACTGCACCGGGAACTGCATAACCGGCATGGGCAATGCGAACGGTCAACCCGGCAAAATTGCCGCCGCTTCTGACCGCATAGGCGGCAGCCATACCGAACACAGTGGCCAATAGCGCCGAAGAGGCTGCCAAAATGAACGTGCCGCCCAGCGCGGTCCACGGCGGCGCAAGGCGCGGCGCGTCAACCGCCAGAAACAGCAGATGCAATGCAGGTGCGATCAGACCGATCATCACGGGGAGCAGACACACCCCCAGCGCAGCGAGCGATGCCATGCCACTAAGCTGTGCCCGCGGCTGCGGCCGGTGCCGCCCGCCCGCCTGGGCCACGCTGCGTTTGCGCCGCATCCACCGTTCAAACCCGAAAAATGTCAGTGTCAGCACAACCAGGATCAGCGCCATGCGCGCTGCCGCCTCAGGATCACCGAAGGAAATCCACGCGCGAATAATGCCGACCGTGAATGTCGGCGCGCCCAAGAAATCGACCGTGCCATAATCGGCCAGTGTTTCCATCGCGACCAGCGCAATACCCGCCATAATCGCCGGACGCGCAACAGGCATCGCAACGCGCCAAAAGGCCGCCACTGGCCCCGCACCCAATATACGCGCCGCTTCGAAACTGTGCCCGCCCTCTGCGGCAAAAGCCTGCCGCGCGAGCAGAAAAACGTAGGGATAAAAACAAACCGAGAATATAAACGCCGCCCCGCTGACCCCGCTGACCGTCGGCAACCACCCACCTGTGGCAGAATGCAGTACGCCGCCGCTTACTGTCATTGAAAGCCACGCATAGGCGGCCACATAGCTGGGCATAGCGAGCGGGAGGGGAAGGAGAACCATAGCGGCCATCCGCCCGGTAAAATCAAATCGCGCCACGAGCCAGGCTGTCGGTATCGCAAATATGGTCGTTCCTGCCATCGCGGCCAATACCAGGATCAGCGAATGGATGGAATAGGTTCCCAGAACCGTATCGATCAGATGGCTGAAATGCCCGCCACCACCCGATAGCGCCATCGGCACCAGGGCAATAATTGGCAGGATACAGATCAGCGCGCCGATAATCCCGGCTGTCTTGGGGTCAAAGCTCCAGGCTGGCAGCCCTGCATGCCCGGAATTATGTGGCGCGATAGTGCTCAGGGCCATCCTGCTTTATCGAAAATCTGCTGTGCCCGGGCCTGGTTTTCGCCCAGTTTGCCAAGAGCAATGGGATCGATGGCCCGATTGGCGAGGCTGGGCAATGCCGGATTGTCATAGGCGGCGTCCGTCACCGGATATTCGCCCGTCAGTTCCGCGAAGAAGCGCTGCGCCTTTTCCTGCATTGCAAATTCGATGAAACGCTTGGCAAGTTCAGGGTTTGGTGCATTTTTGGCCACCCCGATGCCCGATACGTTCAGATGCACACCGGGTGCACTTTCGGGCCAGAACATCGCAATGCCCTCAAGTGCTTCGGGTTCCTCTTTCATCAGGCGAGAGACGTAATAATGATTGACCAGAGCCATATCGCACTCGCCCGCAATCACGGCGCGAATCTGGTCAGTATCACCGCCCAGAGGCGCACGGGCAAAATTGCCGGCCACGCCGGCCGCCCATTGCAACGCCTTGTCTTCACCCCAGCGGTCGATCAGGGCACCAAGCAGCGAGATATTATAGATATTGCCCGAAGACCGTGCGCACACGCGGCCCTTGAATGCCGGATCTGCCAGGGTTTCATATCCGCTGATGTCCTCGGCCGCCACTCTCTGTTCGGCGTAGACAATGATACGCGCGCGGCTCGCCAATCCATACCACAAGCCATCGGGATGGCGCAGAGAGGACGGCACAGCGGCATCCAAAATCGCCGAATTTACCGGCGCAAACAACCCCTCCTGCTCGGCGCGCCATAGTCGGCCTGCATCGACGGTGATGATCACATCGGCCGGGCTGTTCACCCCATCCGTCTTCAACCGCTCGACCAGCAAATCGCCGTCCGCCTCAATTGTCCGGACATTGACGCCGGTCTCTTCCTCGAACGCCTCGTAAAGCGCGTAATCGGAATCGTAATGGCGAGAGGAGAAGATGACGAGCGTCTCGTTTTCTCCTGCCAGCCCATCGCCTGTCTGCCCGCACGCAGCAAGCCCGGCCAATAGCGGCACCAAAACCAACAATGTCCAAACCCGCATACACATTTCCGATACGATTCAAATTCTCTGATGATGCGAATATTGCAAAACATTCGCATTAGCAACATCTATGGCATCTATGGCATCTATGGCGCTATTGGCATCTCGCCGCGGATTGTACTACTTTGCCCGAGCGTCTATGCCGTCATCAGCAAAGACCCGCTTAGGCAAGAAAGCCGCCAGATCGCGCATTGGAATGGCGGAGAGACAGGGATTCGAACCCTGGGTACGGTTGCCCGCACAGTAGTTTTCGAGACTACCCCGTTCGACCACTCCGGCATCTCTCCGCATGTGCAATATGCGGGCGGTGCCGCGTTCTTGCTGGTCTGTGGCCGCGCGGGTAGCGGATGGCTTTAAAGTTGCCAACCCCTGATATTACCCGGCACGGACAGGTGCCTGTGACATGCTGTACTGGGGTGACCGTCCACAAGACAGCAAACGCGCCTTGTTTCGCATGCGCAATATCCTATATTCAGTCTTCTATGGACCGTACCCAGTTCTTTTCCCAGCAAGCGGGCCGCACCATTGATGTGCCGCGCCATGCCAAAGCGCGCTTTGGCATTGGTGATGTCGTGCGTCACCGGCTGTTTGATTTTCGCGGGGTGGTTTTCGATATTGATCCGGTCTTTGCCAATAGCGAGGAATGGTATCAGTCCATCCCTGAGCACATCCGGCCAGAGCGCGAGCAACCCTATTACCACTTGCTCGCCGAGAATGACGAATCGTCCTATGTTGCCTATGTCAGTCAGCAAAACCTGCTATCTGATCCGGAAGGCGGGCCGGTGGAGCATCCGCAAGTTGCCGATCTGTTCGAGGATTTCGCCGAAGGCCGCTATCTGATGCGGGCCTCGCTCACCCATTAAATCGGGCCGGTCATGCCTGATCTGGTGTAACGCGCGCCAAATGGCGGCGTATCAGTCTTTCAATTTCCAGCCAGATTTGAGCAGCGCATAAGTTGCGGCGGTAAGAGCCAGATTGAAAAGACCCAGCCCGACCGCGCTGTAAATAACAGCGAGATTGGTGTCGCCAATATCGCTCTGCCCCAAAAAACCGAAGCGGAAGCCTGAAATAACGTAGAAAAAAGGATTAAGGCGGCTGATCGCCTGAAATATCGGGGCCAAATTATCAATCACGTAGAATGTGCCTGACAGCAGCGATAACGGCGCAACAATAAAATTGCTGATCGCGGCATTGTGATCAAATTTCTCTGCCCAGATGGACGTCAGCAGCCCGAGCAGTGCCAGCATCACTGCGCCCATCAGGCCAAACCAGACGATCGCCCACGGATGCGCTGCGGCAAGCGAGACGCCGGGCCACAGCGCCATAGCGAGCGCAACCGCGCCGCCCACCAGAATGGCGCGCGTCACCGCTGCGGCGACGATCCCGGCCATCAGTTCCCCCTCGGACAAGGGGGGCATCAGAAGATCGATGATTGTCCCCTGAATTTTGCCGGCCAGCAGCGAGAAGCTGGAATTCGCAAATGCATTCTGCATCATGCCCATCACAATCAGGCCCGGTGCAACAAATGTTGCAAACGGCACCCCCAGAACTTCCCGTCCCGAACGCCCCAAGGCAACGGTGAAAATTACCAGAAACAGCAATGTCGTAACCGCTGGTGCCCAAATGGTCTGGGTCTGCACCTTTAAAAAACGGCGAACCTCCTTAATATAGAGGCTCCACAGACCGATGCGGTTAATGCCGGCAATAATGGGCACGCCCCGCTGCGGAAATCGCTCCGTCTGGCGGGGATGTGTACCTGCATTGGACGCATCTGGTTTATGCTCGGTTCGGGCTTGATTGGCCATAGCCGCGCGACTAGGACCAATGGCAGAATCTGGCAAGCGCCACGTTACTTTCGGCCCACGCTATGCGGCCTGACATATTTATTGGATATTGTGAATGAGCTGGACTGAAGAACGCATCGGGGTTTTGAAGAAATTATGGGAAGGCGGCTCCACCGCCAGCCAGATTGCTGAAGAACTGGGCGGTGTCAGCCGTAATGCCGTGATCGGCAAAGCGCACCGGCTTGGGCTGAAATCACGTCCTTCGCCGGTAAAGGCGGGCGCCAAGAAAAAAGCCCCTGCGGCCAAAAAATCCTCAGCCCCCAAGCCCGCAGCGGTTAAGAAATCGAACGCGAAAATGCCGCCGCGAACAGCCGCGAACACACCCGCCCGCCCGGCAAGCAACGCGGTTGAGCAGGCAGCCCGCGCTGCCGGTGCCAATATTCCGATGCAGCCGATCCCGAATAAATCGCCGGCGTTGCCCAAGATTGTCTCCGTCGGGCCCGGTGGATTTTTGCGTCAGGGCCCCGGTGACCAGCAACCGCCAATTCCGCCAGCTCCGCCGCGCCGCCTGGTCCCGGCCAAGCCAAGCCCCGAAATCGCGGATAAAACCAGCCTGCTGGATTTGTCCGAGAAGGTCTGCCGCTGGCCTATGGGCCACCCCGGCGAACCCGATTTCCATTTCTGTGGCGGCGAGGTGAACCCCGGCTTTCCCTATTGTGTTGAACATTGCGGGCGCGCCTTCCAGGCACAATTGCCGCGCGGCCAGCGCCGCCCTCCGCCGCCATTACCCTTTGGCGGGCCCCGCGTACGCTAAGGGTGCAATATCACAAGCGGCTCGTCAGAAATGGCGGGCCGTTTTTTTACAGATATACATCCGGCGCCATAGTTCGCTTGAAAACCTTGCTCAGCTGGCCCAGTCGGGGGTGCCATGTTTCATTCGATAGTAACCCTGTTTCGTCTCACCGCCCTGCTCGCCGGCCTATTCTCTCTCACAGCGTGCATGGCATCGGAACCAAGAGGGCCGCTGGTTCTCGCCGCTTCCAGCTTGCAGCGACCGCTGGAAGACCTGGCAGAGCGGTGGCGCGCGCAGGGCCATCTTGCTCCGCAGTTTTCCTTCGCTTCGTCGGCGGCGCTTGCCCGCCAGATTGAAAGCGGATCGCCAGCCGATATTTTTATATCAGCGGATCAGGAATGGACCGATTATCTGGCTACGGCTGGCCGCATTTCTGACACAGCAATTTATCCCGTGGCAGGTAACACGCTGGTTATCGCCTCCGCCGCAGACGCCGCCGTGCCAACATTGCAAGAATTAAGCGCGCTGGAGCAAATCGTTACCGGTGACAGCCAAAGCGTTCCGCTTGGCCGATATGCCAGACAGGCGCTCACCAGTGCCGGTGTATGGAATACGGTCGAACCGAAAATTGTCGGAGCCTCCAGCGCGCGCGGCGCATTGGTGATCATGGCACGCGGCGAAGCCGATGCTGGCATTCTTTACGCCAGCGACGCGCAGGACGTGAAACAAATAGCGAGCGCGCCGATTGATCCGGCATTGTACAGCCCGATACGCTATATGGCGCTGCAATTACCCGCCAGCGCGCATCCTGACACGGCGGAGTTTCTGGCGTTCATCGCCTCGGCTGAAGGCGCGCAGGTTTTTGACCGCTACGGCTTCACCCGTCCGTGATAACACCGCTGAGCCCGGCGGAATGGGAGATTATCGGGCTATCCCTGCGTGTTACCGTCGTGGCTATCGCTCTGACACTTCCGGTCGCCTATTGCACCGCATGGCTACTTGCGCGCGGGCGCTTTCCCGGACGGTTCCTGCTCGACGCTGTGGTGCATCTGCCGCTGGTACTGCCACCTGTCGTGACAGGGTATGTCCTGCTTCTGCTGTTTGGCAGAAACGGACCGATTGGCGGATTGCTGGACCAGCTATTTGGCGTATCGCTGACATTTTCCTGGACGGGCGCTGCGCTTGCGGCAGCGATCATGGCATTGCCGCTGATGGTGCGCGCTATGCGGTTATCGATAGAGGCGGTGGACCGCAGGCTGATTGGCGCAGCGCGCAGTCTGGGCGCGCGGCCTTGGCGGGCATTCGTGACGATCACACTACCGCTGAGCTTGCCCGGCATCCTGGCAGGAGCTGTGCTGGGATTTGCCCGCAGCATCGGCGAATTTGGCGCGACGGTCACTTTTGTGGCTAATATCCCGGGCGAAACCCGCACTTTGCCGCTGGCAATCTATAACGCGCTGCAGATACCCGGTACCGATATTCAAATTGCCCGGCTGGCGGTGATTTCGGTACTGCTGTCACTTGGCGCATTATTACTGAGCGAGTGGCTGGTCCGCCGTTCTGCCGGAGAGAACGCCCATGTCGTTTGACCTGCACATCACCAAGCATATCGGCGAGCGCCGGATTGACTGTAGGATCCAGACCAGCCAGCAACTGATCGCTTTGATTGGCCCGTCCGGTGCTGGCAAAACCACACTGCTGAACTGTATCGCTGGCCTGATGGTACCCGATGCCGGACATATTGATATTGCTGGCCAAACGCTGTTCAATGCGGGGGATGGGACCAATCTCAGACCGGAAGTGCGTGGGTGCGGCTATGTCTTTCAGGACAGCAGATTGTTTCCGCATATGAGTGTTGAGCGCAATTTGCTGTACGGGATCAGGAATTCCGGTGCGTCTTCATCTTACACGCTGGAGGGCATTGCTGATTTGCTCGACATCGCCGACTTGCTGCAGCGCAGGCCCGCCAATCTTTCGGGCGGGGAACAGCGCCGCGTTGCAATTGGCCGCGCTGTGTTGTCCGGCCCCCATTTCCTGCTGCTGGACGAGCCGCTTAGCGCGCTGGATTCAGAGCGCGGGGACAAGGTTTTAAGCGTGATTGAACACCTGCGCGACGACACCGGCATGCCGATAGTGTATGTCAGCCATCGTGCCAATGAAGTACGCCGCCTGACGCAATCTGTATTCACTGTTACTTAAGCCGCACTTACTGGAGACTATCATGCCCCTGACATTGCACGCCGCCACTATCCCCGCCTGGCTTCAGGTGACTGGCGCCACGCGCGGTCTGGTGGATCGGGCAGAGAGCTGGTGCGCCGATAATGACCAGCCAGCTTCTGCATTGCTGGACGCGCGGCTGGCGGATGATATGTGGCCCTTTGCCCGCCAGGTGAAATGCGTATGGATGCACAGCGCGCATGCCCTTGCGGCCGTACAATCGGGAACCTTTGCGCCGGACCTGTCCGATCCACCGACAGATTTTGCCGGGCTGCGCACTCTGCTTGATACAGCGCGTGAAGCCATGCTCGCAATTGAACCTGACACTCTGGCTGACGCAGCTGATCATCCGCTCGATTTTGTGCTTGGCGGTAAAGTCCGGATGAGCTTTACCGCGCAGGATTTCCTGCTTGGTTTCAGCAATCCCAACTTCTATTTCCACGCAGCAACAGCCTTTGATATTCTGCGCATGACGGGGCTGGATATCGGCAAACGCGATTATCTGGGCACGCTGCCGGTCAAGCCATAGTCGCGGTCTGCCTCACATCATTTTACGCGCCCAAGGCTTGCCCGGGGCGATAATTGTCGTTCATGGCGGTGCCAATCTGGTAAACCGAAGGATAACAGGAATGCCCCCAACCCCCATAAACACGGCGCGTAACGCACTGATCGCGCTGGCCGCAATTTCGGCTGCGCCCGCTTTTGCCGAATTGCCGGCACCGGTAAAGGCGATGATCGACGCAGCCATCGAAACCGGTGATGCGGCAAAGGTCGCCACCGTCCTGGATTTGGCCAAGGCCACCAATCCCGGTGACGCCGCCGAGATTGACGGCATTGCTGCTGGCTTCAACGCCGAACAGGAGCGGATCGCAGCCGAAGACGCTGCCGCGAAAGAGGCTGCTATCCGCTCAGCCGGATTGCTGGACAATTGGTCGGGCCAGGGTCAAGTTGGCGCATTCCGTTCCACCGGCAACAGCAGCAATACTGGCCTGACGGCAGGACTTGAATTGATGCGGACGGGGATTGACTGGCGACATAAACTGACCGGGCTTGCGGATTTCCAAAGGACCAATGGCGTCACCACTCGCGAGCAATTCCTTGCTGCCTACGAAGCCAATTACCAGCTAAGCGACCGGCTGTTCGTCTATGGTCTGGCGCAATATGAACGTGACCGTTTTCAAGGCTTTTCGTCACGCATTGCCGCATCGGGCGGCTTCGGTTACCGGGTGATTGATACAGATACTATGGAATTATCGGTCAAAGCGGGACCAGCCTACCGGAAAACCAGCTTCATCCCATCAGGATCATCGAGCGATATAGCGGGACTGGCTGCGCTGGATTATGATTGGCAAGTCAGCGATACGATTAAAGTAACGCAGGATGCCAGCGCGTTCATTCAATCTGGCAACAGCACCTATCTATCGACAACGGGCCTCGAAGCTGGTCTGGGCAGCGGTCTGTCGGCGCGGGTGTCTTACGCTGTTGAACATGACACAGCGCCGCCAGCAGGCGCCGTAAAAACCGATACCCTGACACGCTTCACGCTCATATACGGTTTCTAGGTAAGCAGCGTTAAGATGAGGAGCGGGCAAACCAGATGGTGTGGCGCGGCCCCTTATTATTGGGCCGCGCCCGCACTTCGCGAACCTCGACCTCAAATCCATTCTTTTCAAGCCGGTTGGTGAACAGCGGGTCCTTTGCGGCTGACCAAATCGAGAGGATGCCGCCCGGCGTTATTGCCTCGCGCATCCGGCGTAGCATACGCGGCGCATAGAGTTTGTCGTTTTCCGCACGCACCAACCCATCGGGACCATTATCGACATCGAGCAAGATTGCGTCGAATTGCGCTCGCATTCCATCGGCAGCCTCACCGATGGGATCGGCAACATCAGTGATTTCTAGCGACAGGCGCGGATCGGCCAGGCAATCACCGGTGTGATGCGCCATCGGGCCTTTGGCCCATGCGATGATTTCCGGCACGAGCTCTGCCACCACGACTTTTGCGCCAGCCCCAAGCCGCGCCAAGGCCGCCCGGAGCGTGAAACCCATCCCATAACCACCGATCAGCATGTTTGGGCCATGATCAGTGGCGTGCGCAGCGAGCCGGTCAATTGTCAGCTCGGCCAATTGCTCTTCGGAAAACTGCATCCGGGTAGACATCAACTCGGTGCGCTCAAGCGTAATGATATGATCGCGCCCGTGGGAAATGAGCTGCAACTCTGCCCCTCCTGGGACTTGTGCGGTATCGATCAGTTTGCGTTCTAGCATCGACTACGCCTAGACGATCTCGTCCTCATCGAACAGGCCATCTGCAAAAACGGCATCCTCGATATCGCTCAGCTGGTCTTCCGCAGTGCCCGGCCGTTCCACTTCTGCGACATGGACCAGGGCATCGCCCTGATTGACTATCGGCAAATTGCTGCGCCCGATAATGATCCCCGAAATGGGCGATCCCACGGCAATATCCTGATCACCGAACGGGTTCGCCAAATGGCCGACCGCCTCGCCCTTCTCGACAAAAGCGCCGCTTGGTTTGACTGCCCGGAAAATGCCGCCTTCCGGAGCGCGGACCCATGTTGACCGGCGGCTGCGGACCGATGTCGCTCCGGCCTTGCGTGGTAATTTCATGCCCATGCCCAGATGATGCATGACCCGCAGGATACCTTGCACAGCCACACGAATGCTCAATTCGTCAAACCGCAATGCTTCGCCCGCTTCGAGCAACAATACGTCGCAACCATGATCGGCAGCGGTCTGGCGTAGCGACCCATCGCGCAATTTGGAGACGATGATGGCAGGCGCCCCGAATATGGGCGCGAGTTCCTCTGCCAAGGGCCGGTTCTCGCTGATGCGGATTTGCGGCAGGTTCTCGCGGTGCAAACCGGCGGTGTGGATATCGATACCAATGCTGCTGCGCGCGATAATTTCCGTCGTGAAGCAATGTGCCAGTTGCGATGCCAGAGAGCCTGCTGCGTTGCCGGGGAAGCATCGATTGAGATCCCGCCGGTCAGGCAGATAGCGTTGATGCGCGACAAACCCGTATGCATTCACGATCGGGATACACAGCAAGGTGCCCGCCATGCGTTTAGCGGATACGGATTTCAGCAAGCGCCGGACAACCTCGACTCCGATGATCTCGTCACCATGAACGCTGCCGCTGACGAACATCACCGGCCCCGGCATCTTGCCGTGGATCACACGCACGCGCATCGACACGTCCATATCGGTCGGCAGGCGGCTGACCGGTATATCAATCGTTTCGCTGGTGCCCGGCGCGATCAAATGACCGGCAATTTCGAAATGCGGAACAGATGCGGCTTTGGGCAAAGAACCAACCTTTGTAACAATATGAGCGGTGATGTGAACGCCGACGACGCAAAAGGGAACCCGCAAAAAGAAAAGGGGCCGCGATTGCGCGCAGCCCCTCTCTAACGGTCCTGAGTGATGATTAATCCTTCAGGAAGTCTGGAACGTGGCCGTCGCCGCCCGATGGCTGATCACTGCCACCGCTGCGCGGCCCGCGATCACCGCCCCGATCACCGCCCCGATCGCCTCCACGACCACGGCCGCCGCCGCCTTCACGCCCCCCGTCACGACCACCGCCGCGTGGACGACGATCACCGCCGCCGCGTGGCTTGTTTTCGCGTGGCGGACGCGTATCTTCCAGCTCTTCACCGGTTTCCTGGTCAACGACGCGCATCGACAGACGGACTTTGCCGCGCTGGTCGATCTCGAGCACCTTAACCTTGACGTCCTGACCTTCGGATACAACGTCGCTTGGTTTTTCAACGCGCTCGTTCTTCATTTCGGACACATGGACAAGACCATCCTTGCCGCCCATAAAGTTCACGAATGCACCGAAATCGACGATGTTGACGACTTTACCTTCGTAGATCTTGCCGACTTCGGCCTCCTCCACGATACCGGCAATCCACTTCTTCGCCGCTTCGATTTGCGAAGCATCGGAAGAAGATATCTTGATTGTGCCTTCATCATCGATATCGACCTTCGCGCCGGTTTCCGCAACGATTTCGCGAATAACCTTACCGCCAGTACCGATGATGTCGCGGATCTTCGATTTGTCGATCTGCATTGTCTCGATGCGCGGTGCGTGCTGGCTCACCTCGCCGCGGGCATTGCCCAGGGCTTTGGTCATTTCACCAAGGATGTGCGCACGGCCGCCTTTGGCCTGCTCCATCGCGGTTTCCATGATTTCCTTGGTGATACCGGCGACTTTAATGTCCATCTGGAGCGAGGTAATACCGCGCGCCGAACCGGCCACTTTAAAGTCCATGTCGCCAAGGTGATCTTCATCACCCAGAATATCCGACAGCACGGTGAATTCGTCACCTTCCAGGATCAGACCCATCGCGATACCCGAAACCGGATGCTCAATCGGGACGCCGGCATCCATCATCGACAGACAGCCGCCGCAAACCGTCGCCATCGAAGACGAGCCGTTGGATTCGGTGATGTCAGACAGGACACGGATTGTGTAAGGGAAGTCTTCTACCGTTGGCAGCACCGGGTGCAGCGCACGCCATGCAAGCTTGCCGTGGCCTGTTTCGCGGCGGCTGGTAAAGCCAAAGCGGCCCACTTCGCCGACCGAATAAGGCGGGAAGTTATAATGCAGCATGAAGTTGGAATAGCTCAAGCCTTCCAGACCGTCGATCATCTGTTCTGCATCCTTGGTGCCCAAAGTGACAGTACAGATCGCCTGCGTTTCACCGCGAGTGAACAATGCCGAACCGTGGGTACGGGGCAGCAGGCCAACCATTGCTTCGATCGGGCGTACTTCGTCGGTTTTACGTCCATCGATCCGCTGGCCATCCTTCAGGATAGCACCGCGAACGATTTCGGCTTCCAGCTTCTTGACCGCTTTACCGGCGGTCATCTGAGTCTGGCCATCTTCTTCGGCGTAAGCCTCCTTGGCTTTTGCACGCACCGCATTCAGCGCGTCGCTACGCTCTGATTTGTCGGTTAGCTTGTAAGCCGCTGCGATATCATCACCGATCATGCCGCGAAGCTTTTCTTTGATGCCAGCTGTGTCATCCGTGATGCTGACTTCCCACGGCTCTTTCGCAGCCTGTTCAGCCAGATCGATGATCGCGCCGATGACTTTGCGGCTTTCATCATGTGCAAACATGATCGCGCCAAGCATTTCTTCCTCAGTCAATTCCTTGGCTTCGGATTCAACCATCATCACTGCGTCATTGGTCGCAGCAACCACCAGATCGAGGCGGCCTTCTTCGCCCAGCGCATCAGAAATGCTCGGGTTCAAAACATATTCGCCGTCAGTTGAAAAACCGACACGCGCGGCCCCGATTGGGCCCATGAACGGCAAACCGGAAATGGTCAGAGCAGCCGAGGCTGCAACCATCGCCACGATATCCGGCTCTGTTTCACCATCATAGGACAGGACCTGAGCGATTACGTTGATTTCGTTGTAGAAGCCTTCCGGGAACAGCGGACGGACCGGACGGTCAATCAGGCGGCTGGTCAGTGTTTCTTTTTCGGTCGCCCGGCCTTCACGTTTGAAGAAACCGCCGGGAATACGGCCAGCAGCGGAGAATTTTTCTTGATAATGTACGGTCAGCGGGAAAAAATCCTGCCCTTCGCGCACGGATTTGGCAGCAGTTACGGCGCATAGCACCACGGTTTCGCCATAAGTGGCCAGAACTGCGCCGTCTGCTTGACGGGCAATTTGGCCAGTTTCGAGAGTGAGGGTTTTGCCGCCCCATTCAATCGATACGGTTTTTTTGTCGAACATGTATTTTCCTTATGATCCCGCGCCGCCATATTGCTGCGCGGGGCCTTCTTGTTTCCGGGAGTTCCGGCCCGGGCCGGTGCGGAGCCTCTCTGGCTCCTGAGGCTCTGCCACCGGATTGCAGCAGTTGCCTGATAGAAGAAGGGCGGCCAGTTTCCCCGGCCGCCCTGTGCAAAATCTTATTTACGCAGACCCAGCTTCTGGATCAGTGCATTATACCGGGCCACGTCAATTTTCTTGAGGTAGGCCAGCAGGCTGCGGCGCTTATTGACCATCATCAGCAAACCGCGGCGCGAATGGTTATCTTTGTGGTTGGCTTTGAAGTGGTCGGTCAGGTTGCGAATACGCTCTGTCAGGATGGCAACTTGCACTTCGGGCGAACCTGTATCGCCTTCGGCTGTTGCGTATTCTTTGATGATTTCTTGCTTGCGATCTGCAGCTACAGTCATGGTGTTACTCCGCGACATCGGATAGATTGAAACCCCTGACGACTCTGGCCGTACCGCTTTCGAGCTCCAGCAATGCCACCGGTACATCCCGGTGGAATCCGCAATAGAGCCCGTCTGCTTGGGGCTGCCCAGTGAGAAGCCGCCCTTGGCGGACGGCCACTGCCTGATCGGACGAGAGGGTTAGGGCCGGGATGCCGTCCAGCCCCGCCTCCAAAGGCAGAATTACTTTCTCAAGTGGCGCGCCCTTACCAATTTCGTTCAGTTTGTCTAGCGAAATCGCCTGTTTTTCGGTGAACGGCCCCGCCTTTATCCGGCGCAGAAAGGTGACATGGCCGACCGTACCAAGAGCGCGGGCGATATCGCGGGCCAAACTGCGGATATAGGTGCCCTTGCTGACATGCGCGGTCAGCGTGATCGCATCGGCGAGTTCGAGCGGTTCATAACCGATTTCAGGATCTGGCCGCGTGGCCGTGGTCGCAAATGTGGAATAGAGCGCGCCCGCATCGCCGCCGATCCCGCAGGTAAGCGAGTAGACCGTCACCCGCCGCGTCTTCAGCTCCACGTCCTCGCCCGCGCGCGCCAAGTCATAAGCGCGTTTGCCGTCCACTTTAAGCGCGGAATAGGCTGGCGGCACTTGCTCGATTGCGCCCGTAAAATGCTCCAGTATCGCAGCGACAGCCGCCATTGGCGGGCGCCGGGCGCTGGTTTTGGTGACTGCACCCTCTGCATCCAGAGTGCTGGTCTCTTCGCCGAACTGGACCGTAAACTCATAGGTCTTACTGGCATCGAGCATCCGCCCGGCCAGCTTGGTCGCTTCACCCAGCGCAATCGGCAAGACGCCTTCCGCCAGCGGATCGAGCGTGCCGCCATGCCCGATTTTGGGCATATCTTTCTTGCTCGGGGCATGGCCGCCCTCGCGCAAGTTGCGCTTTACCGCCGCGACCGCCTGCGTCGATCCCAGCCCGCGCGGCTTGTCCAGAATGATCCAGCCATTTGGCGCAGGTCTTTCGTGCTGGTCAGTCATTCAAGCGCGATAGCGTTTCACCGGCCAAGCTGGAAGCGCGCAGTCTGCCCGAAGATCACTTTATTGCTCGCCAATGCCGTCATGATCGACAGCGCCAGCGTCATCGCCATACCGTGGATGTAATGAAACGGCTGCCATACCATGCTGAAATAGGCATAGAAGGCGACACCCGCGACCACCCCAATCATTGCCGCACCGGCTTTCACATCACGGAACAGCAGACACACGATGAAAGCGGAGAGGATCGGCATGGACAGCAGACCGTAGAGCTCCTGCACTGTATTGATAAGGCTTTCCTGACTGGAGAAAAACGGCACCAGCACCAATGCCAGCACTGACATCGCAATCGACACCGCGCCGCTTAGCAACGGCACCGATTTTGGCTTGCCCACATAGGCCTCGTGAATGTCGCAAACATATAGCGCAGCAGACGCATTGAGAATCGAATTGAAGGTGGTCAGCACCGCCGCGGCAATCGCCGCTGCAAATGCCCCCGAGAGCCATATGGGCAGCACATCCGCCACTAACCGGCCATAGGCAGGGTCGCCTATATCGCCATATAATTTATACGATACGATGCCCGGGATCACCACAATCGCAGGGACAATCAGCAACCGGATACCGGCCGCCGCCAGCACGCCCTTTTGCGCCTCCTTGATAGTCGGTGCGGCCATCGCCCGCTGGGTGATCGTCTGGTTGGTGGACCAGTAGAATGTCTGGATGAAGATCATCCCTGTCAGCAGCGTTTGCCACGGGATCGGGCTGTCATCATCGCCGATCAGCGTCAGCCGCTCTGCCGGAATGCCCGACAGATCAAAATCTATCGCTGACAGCGCAAGATACACGACCAGCAATGCCAGCCCGAGGATCAGCACGCCCGAATAGGTGTCAGAAACAGCAACCGCCCTCAGCCCGCCAAAAATCGCATAGGCTGCACCGACTGATGCCAGCACAACCGACGCGAACATCAGATTGGACAGGCTGGTATCAATACCCGTCATAGACAGCAAAAACAGCGATCCGCCATAGAGGATTGCGGGCAGAAAGATGAACAGATTGCCGAACAGGAACAGCACCGAAATCAGCGCCCGAATATGCTTGTCGCCATATTTCTTCTGCAGCAGCTCGGTCGTGGTGGTGCAATTATTGGCGTAGTAAACCGGCAAAAACACGAAAGTCAGGATCAGCAAACCGAAAACGGCGGCAAATTCCCACCACGCCAGCAGCGCCATCTGGTTGCCATTCATCCCGATCAGCTGATCGGTGGACAGGTTTGTCAGCGTAATTGAACCGGCAACGAAATACCAGGTCAGCCCGCCATTGGCGAGGAAGTAGTCCTTCTCGCTCGCGGCCCCGCTTTTGCCCTTGCCCCGGCAATGGAGGTAGGTGGCAAGGGCGATCATTGCCGTAATCGCCAGAAATACGCCGATCTGAAGCGGAGTGTTCATCGAAGGTCCCTCTCCCGAATACGGGGCATGTCCGGTCTGCGCCAGGTTTCAGCACGCTGCCTAGCCCGCTTTATGTCCAATACCAATCGTTTCTGTTTGCGCGCACCGCGTGATCTGCCACAGATGCTGCGTGGCTGAGTATTCCATTCTTCGCGGCGCGGGTACGCTGATCGTTCTGAGGATCACCGGGGGTTTGCGCCCTGCAATGCTGTATGCCGGGCCGGATATACCCGGGGCGCAGCCGGAGGAACTGGCACTGCTGCAAACAGCCCAGCATATTCCGGGAGGGCCGCAGCACCCCATCCAGCCTTCGCTGCTCAATCCGCTGGGTTCAGGCTGGCCCGGAACGCCGGGTTTGATGGCGCATCGCTCCGGCCAGGATTGGGCAATCGATCTGCGGGTCAACAAGCTTGTACAGATATCGGGTTACGAGATTGATCTGCATTGCGCCGATGCAAACGCCCATATCGCTGCCGTTCATCACTTTGCGCTGTGCCAGTCCACGGGCGTCTTGAGCTGCTCGGTAAGTCTGTCGAACACCGCCGATAGTCCGGTAGAGCTGATGAACTGCGCCGCGATTTGTCTGCCGGTTGATACGCGCCTGACAACGCTGCGCACGTTTGGCGGGAAATGGGCGGATGAATTCGGAACCGAAGATATCGAACGGTTTCGCGGATCCTATGTGCGCGAAAACCGTGCGGGGCGAACCAGCCATGCCAATTTTCCCGGTCTGTATATGGGCAGCGATAACACCCGTGAAGAGCACGGCCTTGCGGCGGCATTTCACCTTGGTTGGTCAGGCAATAGCCAGATCAGGCTCGACACGGGGCAGGACGGATCGGTCCTGTTCCAGGCGGGTGAATTGCTTCTGCCAGGTGAGGTTTTGCTGACAGGAACATATCGCACCCCCACCTTACACATTTGCTGGTCAGATCATGGATATGGCGATGTGACGCGCCGGCTGCAAAGCCACCTGCGGCAGAATATCCTGCCACAACGCGCCGCCAATACGCCCCGCCCGGTACATTACAACACGTGGGAAGCGGTGTATTTTGACCATTCGGAGAGCCGCTTGATTGATCTGGCCGAAAAAGCGGCTGCGGTCGGCGCAGAACGTTTTGTGCTCGATGATGGGTGGTTCGGCGGGCGGCGCAGCGATGCGGCGGGCCTCGGCGATTGGTTTGTCGCAGCTGATATTTACCCAAGTGGACTGCATCCGATCGCAAACCGTGTGCGCGAATTGGGTATGGAGTTTGGCCTGTGGCTTGAACCTGAAATGGTCAATCCCGACAGCGATCTGTTCCGCGCGCATCCCGATTGGGTTTTGGGTGTGGAGGGTGTGGAGCACATTGCATCACGGCATCAATTGCCGCTCGATCTGACGAAACAGGACGTTACGGACTACCTGTTTGAGAGCCTGAGCGCGCTACTTCGCGAATATGCCGTCGATTACATCAAATGGGATATGAACCGCGATATTGAACACGCTGCGAGCTGCGGCCATGCCGTCATGCACCAGCAGACCCTCGCACTCTATGCGTTGATCGACCGGCTCCGCGCTGCGCACCCCGATATCGAGATTGAAAGCTGCGCGTCCGGCGGCGGGCGGGCTGATTATGCAATCCTGGGCCGTACAGACCGGATTTGGACATCGGATAATAATGATGCGCGCCGCCGCCACCGGATTATGCGCGGGGCTAGCCATTTCTTCCCGCTAAGTATTCTAGGCAATCACGTCGGGCCCAAAACTTGCCATATTACAGGCCGCATGTTCGCGATGCATTTCCGCGCGGCTTCGGCAATTTTTGGGCATATGGGTATCGAACTCGATCTGGCTGATGAAACGCTGGAAGATCGCGCGATACTTGCCGCAGCGATCGCTCTGCATAAACGGCACCGCGCACTGATCCATGATGGTGCGCATTACCGGATCGAGACCGAGCCTTTCCTGTCTGCACAGAGCTGTGTCGCGTCTGGCCAGAACGAATCGCTCACCGGCTGTGCGGTGCTGGATGTATGCCCGGAGAGCCGCCCGCCGCGCTTGCGTTTTGCGGGGCTTGATGCCGATATGCGGTACCGCACCCGCTTGGTCTGGCCGCTGCATAATCCGTCGCTATCGCACCCCTCAATTATAGATGCTGCAGACTTGACTGGCCCTGATTTGACTGGCCCTGATTTAATTGGCCCTAACTTGACTGGGGGCGGCTTTGTAGCCAGCGGTGCGGCGCTTATGGAACATGGTATTCAGCTTCCTCTGACGCATCCCGATACGTGTATGATTTTCCATAGCGAGGCGGCGCATGACTGACGCCGGGACATATGATCTGCTGATCATTGGCGGCGGGATTAACGGCGCAGGGATTGCCCGCGATGCAGCTGGCCGAGGAGCGCGCGTCTTGCTGTGCGAAAAAGACGATCTGGCCAGCCATACATCCTCTGCCAGTACCAAACTGGTGCATGGCGGGCTGCGCTACCTAGAACATTATGAATTCCGGCTGGTCCGTGAAAGTCTGATCGAGCGGGAGCGGCTATTGGGTATGGCACCGCATATTATCTGGCCGCTGCGCTTTGTCCTGCCGCATGACAGGGGTCTGCGCCCGGCATGGCTGCTGCGGCTGGGGCTGTTCATGTATGATTATATAGGCGGGCGCAAAATTCTGCCGCCGACCAAAACAGTTGATCTGCGCGCTGCGCCGCATCGTGACGTGCTAAAGACGCGCCTCGTCAAAGGTTTTGAATATTCAGATTGCTGGGTTGAGGATTCGCGATTGGTCGTCCTCAACGCGATTGATGCACGCACGCGCGGGGCAGATATTCGCACGCGTACCGAATGCACCGGCCTGCGCCGCGAGGGCGATGTGTGGCATGCCGAGCTGCGCCACATGAACGGCAGCACTGAACGGGTGGCCGCGCGCGCTGTGGTTAATGCAGCCGGTCCGTGGGTCGATGCCGTGTTGGGCACAGCGAGGCCCGGTGATGCGCATGAAAATCTGCGGCTCGTCAAAGGAAGCCATCTGGTGTTCCCCAAACTCTATGACGGGGATCATTGCTATATTTTCCAAAACAAGGACGACCGGATCGTTTTTGCGATACCGTATGAGGGCCAATTCACTCTGGTCGGCACGACCGATCAGGCGTTTCAAGGTAACCCGAACGGGATTGATATTTCGGCGGAAGAATCCGCTTATATCTGCGCTGCCATCAATGAATATCTGGCCAGCGATGTAACGCCCGAAGACGCGGTGTGGAGCTATGCCGGGGTACGCCCGCTTTATGATGACCAGTCGGCGGATAATTCCACCGTCACACGCGATTATGTGTTTGCGCTCGACGCCCCCGAAGGCGCCGCACCGATCCTGTCGATCTTCGGCGGCAAGATCACCACCTACCGCAAACTGGCCGAACATGCGCTGCACAAGCTATCGAAATTGGGCGTGGTCTCTGAAACAGCCTGGACCGGCGGAGCCGCTCTGCCCGGCGGAGATATTACCGGCAGTTTCGAAACATTCCTGGGCGGTATGCAACAAAACTACGCATGGTGCCCAGCTGAAACAATGCGCCGCTGGTGCCGCGCCTATGGCTCGCTGACGCCTTCGCTGATTGGTGAGGCGGATAGCTGGGCCGCAATGGGGCAAGATTTTGGTGCGGGTCTGACCGAGCGTGAAGTGCGTTTCCTGATCGATCTAGAATTTGCCAGTAACACGGACGATATTCTGTGGCGGCGAAGCAAGCTGGGTCTGCATATGACAGAGGGACAGCGCGCGGCTCTGGACGGCTGGTTGACCTGTGAACATGTGGCGGCCTCTGCATGACTGACCACACCGAATTGCTTGATACGCCGGTATCCGGCGCAGTCCATAAACGCAGCTTTGCCAAAGCCGATGGGCGAATGCTCTACCTCTATGGCCGCACGCCGCATGCGCTGCCGCCGCAAGCGCAGGATACAGATGATATTGCCACTGGCGGCGAATTGCGCTTCCATCCATTGCGCGGAGAATGGAACATCTACGCTGCACACCGGCAAGACCGCACATTCAAGCCAGCCGCAGCCGATGATCCGCTGGCACCGACAAAGCCCGGCAGACCCAATACTGAAATCCCATTTGCGGATTTCGAACTCGCCATATTTGAGAACAAATTTTCCGGGCTCCATCCGCAAGCGCCGCAGCCCAAAGTGCTTGACGGGGTCGATAGCATGGCGGCCATTGGTGCATGCGACGTGATTGTCTATACACCCGGTGCGGCCGGCAGCATGCACACTATCGGTCAGGATCGGCGCGAAGTTTTGATCGCTGCGTGGATAGACCGATATGCCGCTCTGTTTCATCAGGGCTGCGACTATGTGCTACCGTTTGAAAATCGCGGCGATGAAGTTGGTGCGACGTTGCATCACCCGCATGGACAGATCTATGGCTTCGGCACAGTTCCGCAGGTTCAGAAAACGGCGATTGATGCTTTTGCACGCGGCTATGATCTGGCCGCAGAGATTGCCGCAGCGATGCCTGATTATGGCCTGGCTGAAGCCGGCAATATCGCGGCATGGTGTCCGCGCTTTGCCCGCTTTCCGTATGAAGTGTGGATCGCCCCGCAGCAGCGCCGCGCCGGTCCCTGGGAATTGAGTGCACAGGAAATTAGCGGTTTTGCAACTTTGCTGGGCGGCGTCACTCGGCGGTATGATGCGTTTTTCGGGCGCGCCACGCCATATATGTTTGCGCTGCATTCCGCCCCGCGCACGGGCGGCGCACATTACCATTTCAGCGCGCAATTCTATCCACTGCTGCGCGCGCGCGACCGGGTCAAATATCTCGCATCAGTAGAACAGCATACGGGTGTGTTTACCGTTGATGTGATGCCCGAGAGCGCCGCTGAAACGCTGCGAGCAGTGTAGGATGAGCATCACCATAACCGCCCCGGGACGCGTCAATTTGATTGGTGAGCACACCGATTACAATGGCGGCTGGGTATTGCCCGCCGCATTGGCCGTAAGCCTGAGCGTGACGCTTGCGCCGCGATCCGGCGATCAGATTAGCGTTACTGCAGACGTCTTTGGTGGCCAGGTGCGGCGCAGGCTGAATGATGCCGCAGCAGGGCATTGGTCAGACCCAGCGGTGGGCGCACTGCGTGAAGCCAATACTCTGGGGCTGCTGACCGGCGGCGCTGATTTGAGTATCACCTCCACTATACCTGCCGGATCGGGCCTGTCCTCCTCCGCCGCTCTGATCGTCGCCATCTTGAAAGCCGCGCGAGGAATAGCCGGATCGGACATATCAGACACCGCGATCGCGGTGGCTGCGCGGCGGGTCGAGAACGACTATATCGGCGTCCCGTGCGGTATCATGGACCAGATGGCGGTCGCGGTGGCGGCACCGGGCGAGGCAATGGCGCTCGACACTGCGACGCTTGACTACCGTGTCGTCTCCCTGCCCCGCTCGCACAGCATGGCGGTGATCCATAGCGGCCACACGCGGCAGCTGACCGATGGTCGCTATGCCGCGCGCAAGGAAGAATGCGATGCGGCCAAAGCGGTGTTTGCGACAAACGATCTATGCCAGCTGATCCCCGAAGAGATCGAAGCGTTGGTGCGGATCGATCCGGTATTAAAACGCCGTACCCGCCACTGTGCCACCGAGCATCGGCGCGTTCTGGCCGCTGTCGAGGCGCTAGAAGCGGGGCATATTGACGGTTTCGGCCAACTAATGATCGGCAGCCATGCCTCGATGCGCGATGACTTTGACATCACAATCCCGCCAATTGATGCCCTTGTGTCTGATGCTGTGCAATTCGGCGCAGCAGGAGCACGGATGACTGGCGGCGGTTTTGGCGGCTGTATTGTTGCCTGTGTGGAATGCGGTATCCGCGAAGAGTGGCAAGCACAGCTTTTGGCCGCCCATCCCCGAGCGCGCTTTATTGATGCGGTTGATGCCCGCATTGCCCCATCCTAGTCACTGAGCGCGGCAGTAAAATGTTTGCGGCATAGGGCCACATAGCGGTCATTACCGCCAATTTCTGTCTGCGCGCCGGCTTTCACGGCTGCCCCGTTTGCATCGACCCGCAAATTCATGCTCGCTTTGCGTCCGCAATGGCACACTGCCTTCAGTTCGACGAGCGAATCGGCAATACCCAGCAAGGCGGCGGATCCGGGAAAAAGCTCGCCCTGAAAATCTGTACGTAGCCCGTAACACAAAACCGGAATACCCGCTTCATCGGCCAATCGCGCGCATTGCCAGACCTGTTCCTTGGTCAGAAATTGCGCTTCATCCACCATCACGCAATCAACCGGTGTTTCCGCGTGCGCGCCGGTTACCGCCTGCCACAGATCGGTATCATGGCCATAGCGCCCGGCATCCGCGCTCAATCCGATCCGGCTTTCAATGGCTTTGCGCTGGGAACGATCATCCAGCCGGGCTGTCCATAATACCGTGTTCATACCGCGTTCGCGATAATTGAAATCCGCCTGAAGCAATGTGGTGGACTTGCCCGCATTCATCGACGCATAGTAGAAGTAGAGTTTAGCCATACAGCCTGTTTAACCGCAATTTTTATGGCAGCGAAAGATCTGCGACCAAAAGCCAGAAGATTAAAGGATGTGCGAATGACCGAAACCGCCACGGCAGAACCGGCACCGAGGGGCATATTGGGGTGGATCGAACGGACCGGCAACAGATTGCCCGATCCGGTGTTTCTGTTTTTCGGACTGATCCTGTTTCTGATGGCAATCTCTGTCATTGCCAGCATGGCTGGACTGTCCGCCGCGCATCCGGTGGAGATTGACGATGCGACCGGCGAGGCCCGAATCCTCGCGGCGCAAAGTCTGTTTTCGGCAGAGAATATTCAGCGGCTCTGGGTAGAAATGCCCAAGACATTCACGCATTTCCATCCGCTCGGATATGTTCTTGTCGTGATGCTGGGTGCAGGCGTGGCAGAGCGGGCGGGCCTGTTCGGCAGCGCGATGCGCGCCGGCGTCGCCAATGCGCCAAAATTGCTTTTAACCCCGTTGGTCGTGCTGGTTGGGATGCTGGGCAATCTGGCGGCGGATGCTGCCTATGTTGTCCTGATCCCGCTTGCAGGGATTATCTTCCACGCTGCGGGCCGCCATCCGATTGCAGGTATTGCAGCGGCTTTCGCAGGCGTATCGGGCGGTTTTTCCGCCAATCTCTTCCCTGGCCAGCTCGACGCATTGCTGTTTGGTATTACCGAAGCGGCGGTTGGGACTGTGTTTGGTGATTACACGCCCAATATTGCCGGAAACTGGTTCTTCATAGTCGCGATGACTTTCATCTTCCTGCCGGTGATCTGGTATATAACCGACCGCATTATCGAACCGCGTTTGGGCATATTTAATCCGGCTAAGGCGGTATCGGCTGCCGCTGATGACAGCGCACAAGGGGCCTTGTCGGCTGACGAGCGAAAGGGTCTGCGCTGGGCTGGTCTGGCGATGCTGGCCGTGATTGCGCTGTGGCTGTTTTTCACCTTCGGCCCCGGTACGCCGCTGATCGATGAAGGCGCCGCCCCAGAAGCACGGCTAAATCCATTCTACCAAAGCCTTGTCGGCGGATTTCTGGTGCTGTTTCTGTTCGCCGGATGGGCATATGGCAAGGCAGCGGGCACCATTGGCGATCACCGTGATATGGTCAAAATGATGAGCGAGAGCATGGCCGATCTCGCCTATTATCTCGTCCTCGCCTTCGCTGCTGCGCATTTTGTGGCAATGTTTGCATGGTCCAACCTTGGTCTGATCCTCGCCGTCCACGGGGCGGATGTCTTGCAAACCTCCGGCCTTCCGGCATGGGCATTGCTCGCGGGTATCATCCTGTTTACTGGCCTGCTCAATCTGTTCGTCGGATCAGCCAGTGCGAAATGGGCACTGCTTGCACCGGTCTTGGTCCCGATGTTGATGCTGATGGGTATCTCGCCCGAGATGGCGACCGCTGCCTACCGTGTGGGTGACGGGGCGACCAACATCATCACGCCGCTGATGGTCTATTTTCCGCTGATCCTGATATTCTGCCAGCGATGGCAAAAGGATTTTGGTCTGGGCAGTCTGGCTGCGACGATGCTGCCTTATTCCATCGGATTGATGGCAGCGGGTCTTGCTATGGCGATTGGCTGGGTCGTGCTTGATCTGCCGCTCGGCCCCGGGGCCAGCGTATTTATCGATATCCCGTCAGCAGCAATTACCACAGCGGGATAGATCATGCGCTTAGCTCCCCATCTCGCAGCGCCGCTGGCTTTGTTGCTGCTCACTGCCGCCACCATGCCGCTGCGCTATGTCGTGGATTCTGCGGGCAGCCATGTCTCCGCCAAAGTCGGCTTTTTCGGGATCGGCAGCAAAACGGCGCGCTTCCCCGAGGTATCAGGGACAGCCCAGATCGCACCCGGCCGGCTCGACACTCTGGCGCTGGACGTGACGATAAATGCCCGCGCACTCACTGCGCCCGACACACTTACACTCGGCCGGCTGAAGGGCGAAAAATTCTTCTGGGTGGAGAAATATCCGACTGTGCGCTTTACCGGCAATACATTGCAAATGTCCGGTAGCCGCTCGGGTACCGTCGCGGGCAGACTGACCGCGCGCGGCGTGACCCAGCCGGTTACTTTGGCAGTGACTTTCGATACGCCGCCCAGTGAAGCAAAAACCGGCCAACCCATGACCATCACGGGCACCACCACCATCAACCGCCGTGATTTTGGAATGAAATCCTACTCGCTGATTGTGGGCAAGAATGTGGATATCACTCTGAAAGCCAAAATGGTCCCGCGCTGAAAGGGGGTCAGGCTTCAGCCTCATCATCCAGATCGCGGACCACTTTGGGATCATTGAGCAGCTGCTCAATCCGGCTTGCTTCGTCAAAACTCTCATCGGGTTTGAATTTCAGCTTAGGTGCAAATTTCAGGCCCAGCCGTTTGGCAACCTCGCGCTGGAAGAATGCGGTGTTGGTCCGCAACGCCTTGATCACCACCTCTTCCTCTTCCCCCAAGAGAGGTTTTACATAAGCAGTTGCATTACGCAGATCGGGGGTCATGCGCACTTCGGTGACGCTGACTGTGGTCGCGCGAAGAACGTCATCATGCGCTTCCGCGCGCGCGAGCAATTCGGACAGGATATGCCGCACCCTTTCGCCCACTCTCAAAACGCGAACCGATTGCTGTTCCCGGGTTGAATGTTGTTTAGCCATCTGCCTATTCCAACTTGTCCAGTTTGCACGCGATGCGTTTGAGGGTGCGCATATTGCGGGCTGTGCCGCGCAAATCCAGCCGCCGTTCGATAAAATCAGCGGTTAGTTTACTCCGCCCGACACCGTCGACATAATCAATATGCAGCGCGCGGGTGCCAACGGCGATACGTTCATCGCCGCGCCCCGCATGATCGAGCAGTAGAGCTTTCATTTGGTGTTCCCCGGGCTCGCCTGACAGAAAATGCGTATGAACGAAGTTTTCTTCGCCAGCGTTCTCCTTGCCCGGACCGAACGGATTCTCCGCAATAATCGCATGAACCTCCGCGCAGCTGCGGACGGCGATAAAACTGTCAATGTCGAACTCTTGATTGACGATCCACGCCATCTTCTCAGCGAGGCCTTCGGACGGGCATTCAGGATGGGTGAACAGCACGTTGCCGCTCGCCACCACCGTTTCGACATCATCGAAATCTTCATAGCGCAGGACACGGCGCAAATCTTCCATCATGAGCCGGTTGCCGCCGACATTGATGCTCCCCAGAAATGCGGCGAAACGCGGCATCTTACAATTCCGGATTTTCAGTAGGGATGCAGGTGGAGGTTGCCCGCGCGAGTAATTTCTCATCCGCATCGAACAGTTCCGCCTCCAGAAACAGCACGCGGCGACCAGCCTTCACTACCCGCCCTTTGGCCGTCAGCGGACCTTGCAATACCGGCTTCAACAGCGAAAAATTCACATCCAGCATCAGCGGTGAATGCGTGCCTTTGGTGGAATAGGTATAGGCCCAGCCCATCGCTTCATCGAGAAACCCGGCGACCAGCCCGCCCTGCACACTGCCGCGCGGCGTAATAAAACTACTGGGCGCAGAAAAACCCATTGTGATAGTCTGCGTATCCTCGTCATAAGAGCGGAATTCCGCCCCCATCAGAGTGGCATGCGGCCATGCCTTGGGCGCGAAATTATTCATGCTTCAGCTCCGGGAATTGCGGTCGGCATCGCGGTACTGGTCGCCCGCGCGAGCAAATGATCCCGCTGCGCTGCCCCGCGAGGCGAGGCAAAGTTCGGCGACGGAGGATAGCGAACGGTGGCTGTTTCGGTATTGGCATCAAACAACACAAACTCCGATCCCATCAATTCTGCTGACGGGGACAGGCGTTTGGTAGAGTTTGGTGCTGTCATTCGGTTTCAAAGCCGATGGATTTCCGAGCGCCTTCCCGCTTAGCAGTAAACAGCCTGATTGAAACTTGGTCGGGAGCATAGACAAGTTCCTCAAATCGCTCATCATCAGCATCGCCAATAATGCTAATAAGAGGCCCAACGCGCTGCATCCTTTGAAGAAAGAACTCCGATGAGTTAGGCCCGCAGCCAGAAACTGCGATTACTTCGCCATCTTCGAGATTTTTCTCCATCTCCCGAATGAGCTTCCTTAGTGCATCGTATGTCTCTTTGGCTGGGTCGCGATATTCCATCAAAGAACCCGCTCACGCTCCTCAATCTCGAAGACTTCCAGACTGTCGCCCGGTTTCACATCGTTCGTGTCTTCCAGAACCGCTCCGCATTCGAGGCCGGTGCGGACTTCATCCACATCGTCCTTGAAGCGGCGCAGGCTGGCGATGGTGGTCGCCGAAACGATGACATCGTCGCGGGTAAGACGCGCAAACAATCCTTTGCGAATGACGCCTTCGGTGACCATGAGGCCCGCCGCTTTGTCTTTCTTGCCCGATTTGAAGACTTCCTTCACTTCGGCGCGGCCGACCACGTGTTCGATCTTCTCTGGACCCAGCTCGCCGGCCATCTCCTTGCCGATCTCGTCAGTCAGATGATAAATCACATCGAAATATTTCATTTCGACGCCGTCCCGCTTGACCAGCTCGCGCGCTTTCGGGTTGGGGCGGACATTAAAACCGATAATGGGCGCTTTTGATGCGGCCGCCAGCGTTACATCGCTTTCGGTAATTGCACCCACACCGGCATGCAGCACGCGGACCTTGATGAGATCATTGCCCAGATTATGCAGCGCAGTAGTAATCGCTTCGACACTGCCCTGCACGTCGGCTTTCACCAGCACAGGAAATTCGACCAGGTCGCTCTGCATGTTGGAGAACATGGTATCGAAATTGGTCGGGGCCAGCGCAGTCCGCTTGGCCGTTGCCCGTTCCTGGCGATATTGTGCCACTTCGCGTGCACGCGATTCATTCTCCACAACGGTCAGCTGTTCACCCGCGCCCGGCACCCCGCCAAGACCCAGGACCTCGACCGGCATGGACGGGCCAGCTTCTTTAATCTGCTTACCCTGATCGTTGACAATTGCGCGGACTTTACCGCTTTCGGTGCCCACAACAAACGTATCGCCGCGTTTCAGAGTACCGCGTGTAATCAGCACCGTCGCAACCGGACCGCGCCCCTTATCAAGCTGGGCTTCGATAACGGTCGCTTCTGCCGCGCGGTCGGGCCGTGCTTTCAGTTCGAGCAATTCCGCCTGGAGCGCGATCTTTTCGAGCAGATCATCAAGTCCGGTCCCTTTGGTGGCAGAGACTTCGACATCCTGTACCTCGCCTGACATCGCTTCCACAATCACTTCATGTTCGAGCAGGCGTTCGCGGACTTTCTGGGCGTTCCCTTCCGGCTTGTCGATCTTGTTGATAGCCACAATCATCGGGACGCCAGCTGCCTTGGTGTGCTTAATCGCTTCGATGGTTTGCGGCATAATACCGTCATCAGCAGCAACAACCAGCACCACAATATCGGTTACATTGGCGCCGCGCTGGCGCATTTCGGTAAATGCGGCGTGCCCCGGCGTGTCAAGGAAAGTGATTTTGGCCTTATCCTTGGTCGTGATCTGGTATGATCCGATATGCTGGGTGATGCCGCCCGCTTCACCCTTGGTCACATTGGTACCGCGCAGAGCATCCAGCAGGCTGGTCTTACCATGATCGACGTGACCCATGATGGTCACCACCGGCGGACGCGGCTTTTTCGTGTCTTCCGCATCATCATCTTCGAGCGGCTTGATATCGACATCATCTTCGGAGACGCGCTTGATGGTGTGGCCAAATTCTTCGACCAGCAATTCGGCAGTGTCCTGATCAATCGTCTGATTAACCGTGACCATCATGCCCATATTAAAGAGCGCCTTGACCAGATCGGCGCCTTTTTCAGCCATTCGCTGGGCGAGTTCCTGGACCGTTATGGCTTCGGGCACAATCACATCGCGCACTTGCTTCTCGCGCGGTTTAGACGAGCCGCCCCCGCCTTGCTCGCGCCGCTCTTTTTCGCGTGCACGCTTTAGCGCGGCAAGGCTGCGGGCACGGCGGCCCTCATCCTCGTTTAAGGCCTTGGTAACGCTAAGCTTGCCCGAACGGCGCTTATCCGCGCCGCCACCGCCCTTGGCCGGGCGTTCCTCTTTTTTCTTGGCCGGACGCTTGATTTCCGGGCGCGCAACCGGCGTGAATTTACGCGCAGCCGGGGCTGCGGATGCGGTAGTACTGGCATCCGCTGCGGGCGCCTCAGCCGCAGCCTGAGCGGCCGCGCCATCTGTCTGTTTGGCTTGCGCCGCGTCCGCTTCGGCCTGTTTCCGGGCCGCCGCTTCTGCGTCCGCGTCAGCCTTGCGGTTGTCATCCGCGCGCTTTTTCTCTTCCTCCGCAGCCTTGAGTTTCTGTTCTTCTTCACGGCGGCGAGAATCTTCACCCATCTGCAGACGTGCTTCTTCGGCCTCGCGCTGCAGCCGCGCAACGCGTTCCTGCGGCGTTTCATCCACCGCAGATGGCTTTTGGGGCGTATCCTGCCTGGCGACAGGCGCAGGCGCCGGTTTGGGGACCGGTGCCGGCTCCGGAGCAGGCGCAGGAGTGGCTGCCGGCTCTTCGCCCGGTTTGACGAGCTTCCGGCGACGCTTCACCTCGACCGCGACCTTGTTGGTCCGCCCGTGGCTGAAAGTCTGTTTGACTTCACCGCCATCGACCGGACGCTTCAGGCCAAGCGGCTTGCGTGTGCGTGTCGGTTTCTTTTCTTCGTCAGCCATATAGCTCGTCTCAATCCTTAAAATTCAATTCGTCGTTTCAGTGTCATCATGCTGCGCAGCGATGGGCTGCGTGGCAGTATCATGTATGGCGTCATCTGCCTGTAGGAAATGCAACAAGCGCGACAGGACCGATTGGACCCGCTCGGCTGATGCATCATCGGCCAGCGCCATATGAACAACATTACTGCGGCCCAATGCCACAGACAATGCCATGCGGTCCAGTGGCAAGGTGATACCGCGATTGCCCGATCCTTCGGCTTCTGCGCCAACACGCCACGCCTGATCCAGTTTTTTCCGGCCATCGTCGCGCGCATCGCTGGCGTGCAGCAGCAACGCCACACGGCCCGATCGTGACTGTTCCGCGATCCGGTCCGATCCCAATATAAGCTTTCCCGCGCGCATTTCGAGGCCGAGCCGGTCTGACAATACGCGGATCAGCGCGTTTTGGATCAGATCGGGCAAATTATGGGGCACAGTTAACGGCGCGCCTTTGAACGCCCGCGCCAGAGCGCCGCGCAATTTTCCCTTTGCCAGAGCCGTTTCCAGCGCAGTCCGGTCTGCGCCCAGCCATGCACCGCGCCCCGGAGCCTTTGCCAGCGGATCTGGCAGCACCAGACCATCAGACGAAATAGCCAGCCGGATCAACGCGTCAGCGGGCTGCGCTTCGCCAGACAGAATGCATTTGCGCACCGGACAGGAACTTTGCCGGGCGGAAGCGCCCTGCCCCCGTCCGGAATGTGTTTCAGAGGTATCGGACGCTACGCGCTCATTGTGTGGAGTCCGCATCAGCGGCCTCCTGTGGGTCAGGTTCTGCAGAGGAAGGTGCCGGGGCGGCTTCTTCCTCATCCTCGAACCAGTGCGCGCGGGCGGCCATGATGATCTCGTTGCCCTGTTCTTCGCTCAGACCGAAATCACCCAGCACGCCGCCTTTATCTTCAGCGCGTTTCGGCTGAACATCAGCGCGCATACGCGGACCGTCTGTGTTCTGGCGGCGCTTGGGCGCTTCGCGTTTTTTGGCGATCAGTTCATCCGTCGCCAGATCAGCCAAATCATCAAGTGTCTTGATGCCGGCCTTACCCAGAACAACCAGCATCACTTCGGTCAAATGCGGCATTTCGGCCAGCGCATCCTCGACACCAAGCTCACGGCGTTCGCCGCGCGCTACATCTTCGTGACGCTCCAGAGCTTCAACCGCGCGGCTTTGCAGCTCTTCGGCCAGATCTTCGTCGAATCCTTCGATTGCGCCAAGCTCTGCTAGCTCGACATAGGCAACCTCTTCCAGTTCAGCGAAACCTTCGGCAACCAGCAGCTGCGACAGGGTTTCATCCACGTCGAGCTCTTCTTCAAACATTTTGGACCGTTCGGCGAATTCCTTCTGGCGTTTTTCGGAGGCTTCTTCCTCGGTCATAATGTCAATCTGGTGACCGGTCAGCTGACTGGCGAGACGGACATTCTGGCCGCGGCGGCCGATGGCGAGCGACAATTGATCGTCAGGCACCACCACTTCGATGCGCCCCTCATCCTCGTCCAGAACCACACGCGCGACCGTGGCTGGCTGGAGGCCGTTGACCACGAATGTGGCGGTATCTTCGGACCAGGGAATGATGTCGATCTTCTCGCCCTGCAATTCCTGCACGACGGCCTGAACACGGCTTCCCTTCATCCCCACACAGGCACCGACGGGGTCGATGGAGCTGTCATGGCTGATCACGCCGATTTTGGCGCGCGAACCCGGATCACGGGCAGCGGCCTTGATCTCGATAATGCCGTCGTAAATCTCGGGTACTTCCTGGGCGAACAGCTTGCGCATAAAGTCAGGGTGTGCGCGGCTGAGGAAAATTTGCGGACCGCGATTGTTACGCTCGACCTTGGTGATAATCGCGCGAATACGCTCTCCCACACGGGCGGCTTCGCGCGGAATTTGCTGGTCGCGGCGGATAACGCCTTCGGCGCGGCCAAGATTCACGATTACATGGCCGAACTCGACCGATTTGATCACTCCGGTAATCACTTCATCGGTGCGGTCCTTGAATTCTTCATACTGGCGCTCACGCTCTGCATCGCGAACTTTTTGGAAAATCACCTGCTTCGCGGACTGCGCATCGATCCGGCCCAGATCAACCGGCGGCAGCGGATCGACGATAAAGTCGCCCAGCTTGGCATCATCTTCCAGTTTTTGCGCAGCCTTCAGATCGACCTGCTTGAAATAATCTTCAACTTCCTCGACCACTTCCACGACCCGCCACAGGCGTAGATCGCCGGTTTGCGGATCCAGCTTGGCGCGAATGTCATTTTCTGCGCCGTAGCGGTTGCGCGCACTTTTCTGGATTGCCTCTTCCATCGCCTCGATAACAATCGACTTGTCGATCATCTTTTCAGAAGCAACAGCGGTCGCAATCGCGAGCAGCTCTGCCTTATTTGCGGAAATTGCAGTGGCCATTAGTCGTCAGCCTTCTCTTCATCGTTATAGTCTGAATCTTCAATAATGTCTTCTGCGCCGGATGTGTCGATCGGCCGCGTGGCCGCTATCAGCGCATCGGTCAGTATCAGCTTGGCCGAGTGGATGCTTGCCAGCGGAACATCCAGCCGTCCGGCACTCTTATCCTCTATCGCAACCACATCGCCGTCTATGCCAATCAGCAGGCCGCGTAAATTGCGATGCCCGTCACGCTTTTCAGCCAGAGCAATTTTCGCTTCGTGCCCGGCCCATGCGGCAAAGTCTTTCGCGCGGGTCAGCGGGCGGTCGATCCCTGGCGAGCTGACTTCAAGGTGATACGCGCCTTCAATCAGCACATCGCCAGCCTCCTCCAGCGCATCAATTTTTTCCGATACAGCACGCGATAAGGCGGCGCATTGATCGATAACCAACTGCCCGGTTGCCGGATCTTCCGCCATAATCTGCAAAGCCCGGTCGCCATCTCCGGCTTCAGAGGCAAGCATTTTCACACGCACAAGATCAAAGCCGAGCGCCTCAGCCTCGGGTTCGATGATCTTGGTAAGGCGTGTCAAGTCGGCCATCAAAACTCCGGTAAGAAGTGTATTGTGACACCGTAACCGATAATGAAGTACCGTGCCGGCCCCGTCCGGCGCCAGCCCTCCATTATTATCACGATGTCGGGATTGACCGCCAATTAGGCTGCCGGGCCCGTGATTGCAAGGACTATCGTAAAGGCAGCGGCGCAGGCTGGCGGACAATTTGGCTGGCGCGGTCTGAAAAGCACCGTTCAAGACACCATTCCATGCCCGCGAACATTACTCTGCCCCAATACTCAGTGGGGCCCGATACTCTTTCCGGCCAGATAATCGGGCGGCCATTGGCATGCCGTGCGGGCATGACCGTGTCCAAGCAAAGCCTGTCGCCTTAACGGCGTTACTCGGCCTCTTCCAACAGGCCGTGCTTTTTGATGCAGTGCCGCAATTGGTCGTAACTAAGCCCCAACGCTTTGGCCGTCTGGCGCTGGTTCCAACGGTGCTTGCCCAGCGCATGTTCAACAATCCGTTTTTCATGATCGTCGACCGCCGACCGCAAATCATCGACCTGGTCCAAAATGGCCGTTGCGCCAGCGGCCGTCGCAGGGTCGCCCGATCCGGCTGAGCCTGGCGGGCGCGGCGGTGATCCAGCTGATGGCTGCGACCGCGCTTCACCCAGCGGCTTCCACGGGCTTTCAAATGGATCAAATTGCACGTGCCCTATCGGCGCGCTGCAGTCATCCCACCGGTACACCGCACGCTCCACCACATTGCGCAGTTCGCGGACATTGCCTGGCCAGGAATGCGTATCCAATTGCGCGCGCACGTGATCGGCAAAGCCAGGCCACCCCTCCCACCGCAGTTCAGCCGCCATCCGCCGTCCGAAATAATCTGCCAATACATCAATGTCGCCATCGCGCACTCTGAGCGGCGGCAGAGTAATCACTTCAAAACTCAACCTGTCGAGCAAGTCGGCGCGAAATGCACCCTCGCCCGCTAGCCGTGGCAAATCTTCATTGGTTGCCGCAACAATCCGTACATCGACTGTGATCGGCCGCGAAGACCCGATCCGCGTCACCTCGCCATATTCCACCGCGCGCAGCAGCCGTTCTTGCGCCGCCATCGACAAAGTGCCCAATTCGTCGAGAAATAAGGTGCCTTTGTCGGCTTCTTCAAACCTTCCCGTGCGCGCTTTGGTAGCGCCGGTGAACGCGCCAGCCTCGTGCCCAAACAATTCCGCCTCTATCAAAGTTTCAGGGAGAGCAGCACAATTCATCGTAACCAGAGGCTCGCCCCAGCGTTCGGACAGGCGGTGAAGCCGTTCGGCGATCAACTCCTTACCGGTTCCGCGCTCGCCAATCACCAGAACCGGACGGCGCATGGGCGCGGCCTTGCTCGCCCGTTCGACCGAGTCGAGAAAGGCACCGGACTGGCCGATAAATTGATTGTCGCGCTCCATTACGCCAACCTATAGTAAATTTTACCGAATGTTGGCAATAGACGCCAACCGCAAAAATGAAATATTCGATTAAACTGCTGTTTCTATTATGTTTATCCAATCTGGCATAGCGTTTGCTAATATGGAGGTAATATCACTTGGAAGGAAATTACATCATGTTCGACCGCCGCTTTTTCACCAGCAAGCTGGGCCAGGCCTCTCTCGTCAGCGTTGCTGCGATGTGTGCGTTCGTCGCCCTGAGCACGCAGATGCAAGTGGCGCCGGCCTATGCGGCGACCGTGCATGCCGGAACTGTTTTGATCGCATGAACACACCATCGGACAATGATCCGTTAAGACCGGAAAAGGACGCTTCGGCGAAACCCCGGCAAGACGTGGCGTCCCGGTTTGAATCGGAAGTCGAACGTATCAGGACGACGCCTACACCGACTCAAGCCAGCCCCCGCGCGCGCACAGATAAAACGCATCCAGATCTTGGACATTCTACCTTCCGCCAGGATTGGAAAGATACTTTTTTTAATAACGGAGCACCCTTGATGGGAATTTTCAGCCGTACCCGCGATATCATCGCCGCCAATTTTAACGATATGCTGGACAATGCCGATGATCCGGCAAAAATGATCCGCATGATCATCCTCGAGATGGAGGAGACGCTGGTGGAAGTGCGTGCGAGTGCCGCCCGCACGATTGCGGACCAGAAGGAAATGCACCGCCACACGGTCAAGCTGGACAGGCTGCAAGCTGATTGGGGCGAGAAAGCCCAATTGGCGCTGAGCAAGGACCGCGAAGATCTGGCGCGTGCCGCTTTGGTAGAGAAGAAGAAGGCCGCTGACATGGCCGAGCAACTCACCGCCGAAATCACCGTGCTCGACGATGCGCTGCGAGCCTATGAGAAAGATATTGAAAAGCTGCAAAACCGCCTTCGCGAAGCGCGCAGCCGCCAGACCGCCATCGCCGCCCGCCTCGAGAGCGCCGAAAATCGCGTGAAGCTGCGGACTTTGATGAGCACCGAGCGGACCGATGAAGCCCTGTCACGGTTTGATCAACTCGACCGCCGCGTCGATTATGCAGAAGGCCGCGCCGAGGCGATGTCACTGTCGGACGGTAGCCAAAAACCGTCGCTATCGGACGAGATCGCTGCGCTGGAAGGTGCCGATAAAGTCGATGCCGAATTGGAAGCCATGAAAGCCGCGCTCGGCAAGAGTAGCGCAGAGAAGAAGGACTGATCACGTGTTCCCAAGCGAAATCATAATCGTTCCCATACTTTTCATCGGTCTTCCTTGGTTGATTATGCACTACATCACCAAATGGAAGACAGCGGGCACGATCACCAATGATGACGAGCAATTGCTGGATGAATTATATCATCTGGCCAAGCGTCTGGATGAACGGATGGATACTGTCGAACGGCTCGTCGCCAACGATCACGCCGATTTTCAACCGGCCCGCATCCTGCACGATCAGGAACAGGACAATCAAAAGCTACGCGAGCTTGACCGATTGCTCGCCGAGAAAAAGGGAGCCCAATAATGACCAGCGAACGGACAACTTTGTACAGAGACAAAGCCAATGCGAAACTCATGGGGGTCTGTTCGGGCATTGCAGACTACACGGGTGTCAATGCACTCTGGGTTCGTCTTTGCGCATTGTTTCTCATCCCGCTGACCGGGTTTGTCATACCCGCCTATTTCATCGCCGGATTGTTGCTGAACAAGAAACCGGCTCACCTGTATGTCGAGCCCGAAGAGCAAAAATACTGGCAGCGCGTTCGCCAGAGCCCGACCCGCACTGCGCGCGAAATTCGCAGCCAGATGCGCGATGTTGATCGCCGCTTGGCCGATGTTGAAACCTATTATGTGTCCAGCAATCCGCGTCTCAATGCAGAGATTGAACGGCTACGCTAAGAACGAATATCGAGGGGAATACTCATGGACTTAGGCATCCTTATACCGCTTGCGCCCTTTATCATGGTGCTGGGGATCATCTGGTTGGTCAATAACCGGAAACTCGAAGAAAAGCGCATTTCTGCAACGGCCGAAGCAAGCAGCGAGAAAGCAGCCCAATATGCCAGCCAGGTAACACTGTTGGAAGACCGCGTTGCTGTGCTTGAGCGCATTGTGACCGATCGCGGATACGATGTTGCGACCCAGATTGAGGCACTCCGCGACCAGCGCGAAGTGGAAATGCGTGACAGCGGTACTCCGCTCAATATCGGGCAAAAGGAAAAAGCATAATGGATTGGGGCGGACCGGGATTTGTCATCCTGATCATCGCGCTGAGCATGGGCGGATGGCTGATCAACAACTGGATCAGAGCCAGACATGGATATGATCTGGAAGATGAATGGGGCGGCAAAACCAAGCCGCGCGAAACGGGCGAGATCAAGCAGTTGAAAGCAGACAATGCCGAACTTGTCCAATTGCTGAAAGACCAAGGCGAACGGATGGAAACGCTGGAGCGGATCGTGACCGATAAGAGTTACCGCCTGAACGAAGAGATTGAGGCGCTGCGCGGCCTGCCGTCACCAAGAACGGCAGAAAATGGTGTACCGCTGAACATGAGCAAGAAGGAAACCATCTGATGGACCCTGCAATTATATTCCCCCATCTTCCGTGGATAATCGGGGCCGCACTCGGTATTGGGGCTATCTCGACATTCGGGTGGATTCACACAACGAAGCTGAAAATCAAGCACGGCTATCCCCTCGAAGGGATGTGGGGCCAATCCTTGAAACCCAGCACTGATGGCCAAACCGCACAGCGCGTCACTCTGCTGACGCAAGAAAACGCGGAGCTTCGTGCACAATTGGGGTCGGTCAAAGACCGGCTCGCCAATGTCGAAAAAATCGTCACCGACAGCAGCTATTCCGTAAGCAATGAAATTGAACGGCTTCGCGATGAGCGCGGCACCGAAAACGGCGATGCGCTGACACAGCGCCGGAAGGGAGCCCACGCATAATGCATCCGCTGACCATCATTTTCGGCTTCATATTAATTATCGTCGCACTCGCTCTTGGTTACGCGGCCTTGGCCCACAAACGGCAACTTGCCTATAAGGAGCGCAAGGATGCTCTTGACCGTGATGCCGCCAAAAAACTGGACGGCGACAGTGACGCGCAGCGCGAAGTTATGGAGCTGCGCGAGCGGATCAAAGTTCTGGAGCGTATCGCGACCGATGCCAATTCCAGCGAAAGCTTGGAGATCAAAGCCATTTCCGCAGAAATCGAGAAATTGCGCGATAGGTAAGCGGCCAGAGCGACCGGACTATAGCCGCAGGAGGGCGTGTGACATGACTGAACAGATCATTATTTCTAGTGCCACCATTGTCGGGATGACTATCATTGCCTTGATCGCTCTTCGCGGTTGGCAAGGGTGGCTGGCCCTGAAAGAGCATGAGCTGGACCGCACCCGAATTGCGCAGGTGGATACCGCGATGCAGGATAGTTCAGCCCCAGGCACAGCCCGGATCGAAATTGCCGATCTGAAAGAGCGCATTAGAAAATTGGAAGCCATCGCCAGCGGGGTGGATTTGTAAGCGATAGCGCCTACATGCAAGTCCATGCGCACGCTTGATGATATCCGCGAAGAATATGAATTTCTGGAAGGCGACGAGCGGTACCGGCTGCTGATTGAGCTTGGCCGGGAACTTGATGCCATGCCCGGCGCGCTCAAAACTGACGCAACATTGGTGCGCGGTTGCTCTGCCAGCGTCTGGGTCTATCCCACCGAACAGAGCGGCACTTTGCATTTTCTGGCAGATAGCAATGCTGCGATCACCAAAGGCATCGTCGCCCTGGTCATTGCCGCTGTCCAGGACCGGCAGGCTGCGGATATCGCAAAGATGAACGTGCCCGCCGCGCTGGAGCCGTTTGATTTGAAAAATCAGCTGAGTTCCAACCGGACGCAGGGTATCCCCAATATGATTGCATTGGTGCAGGAACACGCCGCGCGCATCGCAGCAGCGGACTAGCCCTTGCGGCCGGTCTATCTTGCGATCGGCATCCTTGCGGCGATCTGCGGTGCCATCGGCGCTGTCTTGCCCCTGGTTCCAACGGTTCCCTTTCTGATACTGGCAGCGTTTTGTTTTGCAAAAAGCAATCCTGCTTGGGAGCAGAAGCTGCTCGACCATCCGCACTGGGGGCCGCAATTGCGCGATTGGCGCGACCGGCGGGCCGTCTCGCGCAAATCGAAATTCATGGCAGTGGGTGCGATGGGCCTGGGCGCTATATTTACCTATTTTACACTCGGCTTGCCGTGGGCTTATGGCTCGGTCGCCATCCTCGTGACTTGCGGCGCATGGATCATCACACGTAACGAGTAGCCAAGCTTTATTGGAACAACGCCGCCGATACCCCGTTGGCGTGCTGAACAAAGATTAAATTTGGGGAATTCAATATGATGGCTATAATTATCTTAATCGCAACAGTTCTGCTTCCGCCGCTGGGCGTGGCCTTGAAGCACGGCATCAGCCGCGACTTTGTGATCAATCTTATTCTGACGATTATCCTGTTCGTACCGGGGCTGATTCACGGCATATATGTAAATTACCTTCGGTAGTCACGAGCTGAAAACATGCAAACGCCGCCGCCACATCGTTGGTTGGCGGCGTTTGCATGGATGCCACATGGCTAAGTTCCAGCGCTGTCTCTGACGACCGCAATACCTGCGTCACGCTGTGCTTTCAGCTCGGCTTTTAATTTTGCCGGGTCACGCGCGAATACAAAGCCAAAGCTTACCCCGCCTTCGCGTCCAACAGTCGCATGGTGCAGCTTATGCGCTTGCACCAACCGCTTGGCATAGCCACGCTTTGGTACATACTTCCAAAATCTTTGATGCACCAGCCCATCATGCACCAGCGTGTAGATGAGGCCGTAGACGGTAATTCCGAATGCGGTCCACCATAGTGCATCGGACAGGTAAAAGCCGATCAGGAACATGAAAAATACGGCTGTGCCAAAGACGACTGCAAACATGTCGTTCTTCTCCAGCATATTGTCATGCGGTTCGTGATGATCGCGGTGCCAGCCCCAGCCCCAGCCATGCATGATATATTTATGCGCCCACCATGCAAACAGCTCCATCCCGATTACCGAAGCAGTGATAATTCCGATGATTGCCAGCGCGCTCACGCCAGATCTCCTTTCTGCAAAATATTCTGCCGGATTTTTGGCAGACCCCACCACGGCGTGCTGGGATGGCAATGATGTTCATGATGATAACCGAAATGAAAACAGCTGGCGAGGCTGGCAAGCGTGCCAAAACTTTCGCTGCGCGCATTATGCCGGTCGGCGAATGCAGAGCCGTTGTGATGATGCGGACGAAATGTTCCGAAATAAAATAGCTGCACCGACGATGCGATGGCTGGGAGGCCGTAAAGCACTATGATCTTGGCCAGCGGCACATCAAACACCAGCCAATAAACGTTCACGACCGTGCCGATGAACAGCACCGATCCCAGCCCGAAATACCGTTTTAGAAAGGTAAAATACCACGGCCAAAATGCCGTAGGGTCATTCTCGTCAAAATCAGGATCGCCCGCTTTGCCCGCCAGCTTGTGATGATCAAAATGGGCATCGCGCATCTTGCGCCAGGAAAACCCCGCATAGAGAAACAGCAGGCTTGCCCCGATGGCGGAATTGATCCGACGCGCGCCGGGCACCAGCGAACCATGCATCGCATCATGGCTGATAATGAACAACCCGACCGACAGCCAGCATTGCAACACCGCCATCAACACAGCCGAAGGTAGAGTGGTCCACGTAAGATCAAACACGAACATCGTATAGATATGCACGGACAGCCACGCCGCAAAGATTGCGCCAGCCAGCGCGAGCCCGGTCATCGCCTGTCTAAAGCGCGAATTGGAGGAGGGAATATCGAACTGCATCAATAAAACTATAGACCAGATCGGTGAGTCCGCAATGCCAACCCGCGCAATGGCCGTAGCGTTATCTGCCAGTTGAGGAGCCTGAAGGGAAAAAGAACCTGGCCACTTCCTCCCCAATTCGCGCCGGACGCAGCGTTTCTGCATCAATGCAGCACCAGCTTGATTGTATCTCCGCCAGCACTTCCTCGCCGCGCAAAACCACGGTATGATAAAATGCCCGCGCGCCTTTGGTACTTTCCAGCACAGTACGCGCGATCACATCATCTTCAAGAAAAGCAGGTTTGCGGTACGTGATCTCGTGCTTTAGCGCGACCCATGCGCGGCTCGCCACTGCATCTGCCGGGGCAATATTGCGCCAGTGGGACAGCACCGCATCCTGAACCCAGCCCAGATAGCGGGCATTGTTCACATGCCCCATAAAATCGATATCGCTGGGCAGGATCGTGATCGGAAAAGTGTAGGGCGCTGCTGACATGCATGTTAGTTAGGCACGCAAAGGTTTCTATACCATGACACAATTTTGATAAGTATGAGATCACTTGCCACTGTTGCCAATTCGCCGCTAAATCAGGCATCTGAACAGGGACGAAGATGGCCAGCAAACCGCGTAGTTTATACGAAAAAATCTGGGACGCTCACGTGGTGGAAACCCGCGATGACGGGACCAGTCTGATATTTATCGACCGGCATCTGGTACATGAAGTGACCAGCCCGCAAGCCTTTGAGGCGCTTCGTCTGGCTGGCCGCCCCGTGCGCCGCCCTGATCTGACGCTGGCGGTGCCCGATCACAATTTGCCGACCACCCCGCGGCTCGATGCGGCCGGTAAGCGCATTGCGATTGCTGACCCGCAAAGCGCGGCACAATTGGCCGCCTTGGAAGCCAACGCGCCCGCTTTCGGGATTCGCTACATCGATGCCAGCGCGGCGGAACAGGGCATTGTCCATGTTGTCGGGCCGGAACAAGGCTTCTCCCTGCCCGGCTCCACCATCGTCTGCGGCGATTCGCATACGGCGGCGCATGGCGGCGTGGGCGCGCTCGCTTTCGGAATTGGCACGAGCGAGGTTGAGCACGTGCTCGCCACGCAGACATTGCTGCTCAAACGCTCCAAAACGATGGAAGTGCGCGTGACCGGCGCGCTGGGCCACGGGATAACATCCAAGGATCTGATCCTGCATATTATCGGCGTGATCGGCATGGCGGGCGGCACCGGCCATGTGATCGAATATCGCGGAGATGTGTTTGAGAAAATGAGCATCGAAAGCCGTCTGACGGTGTGCAATATGTCAATTGAAGCGGGCGCGCGCGCAGGGATTATTGCCCCTGATGAAACAACCTTCACCTATCTCAAAAACCGGCCACTCGCACCCACAGGCGAGAACTGGGACCGCGCGGTAGAATGGTGGAAAACGCTGCATAGCGACGAGGGCGCACGGTTCGATACCATCGTTGAAATCGACGCGGGCGACATCGAACCCACCGTAACATGGGGCACAAGCCCGGAAGACGTATCACCGATTGGCGGGGCCGTGCCCGATCCGGCCAGCTTTGCCGATAAATCCAAACAGGAAGCAGCCGCCAAAAGCCTTGACTATATGGGGCTGACACCAGGCCAAAAACTGTCCGATGTCGAAGTGCAAAACATCTTTATTGGCAGCTGCACCAATAGCCGCATCGAAGATTTACGCGCCGCAGCGGACATTTTGCGCGGGCGCACTAAAGCAGCGAACGTGAAATGGGCGATTGTCGTCCCCGGCTCCGGTCTCGTCAAAAAGCAGGCCGAAACAGAAGGGCTGGATGTGGTGTTCAAGGATGCCGGCCTCGAATGGCGCGAACCCGGCTGTTCGGCTTGCCTTGGTATGAACCCCGACAAAGTCCCGCCGGAGGAACGCTGCGCCTCCACCAGCAACCGCAATTTTGTGGGCCGCCAGGGCCCCGGCGCGCGCACCCATTTGATGAGCCCCGCAATGGCCGCCGCCGCCGCCGTAACGGGCCGCCTCACCGATGTGCGCGAATTGGTAAAATAGAGCAATTCTGCTTGCGCACAGCGGCGCGGGATACCATTACCAGCCCATGACAAAGAAACTTCCTGACACACTGGGCGGCAAAGCGGCGATGGCCGGTGCCGCGATTGGTTCTGCCGCGATTGCTGCAGCTCTGCTTTACGCTACCAACCGCAAGAAAAAGACTGCCCCACCGCCAGCACCGCCCAGCGGTGAAGCGCCGGAAACCGATTGATGCAGCCAGTCAGCAGCGTTGAAGGCCGCGCCATTCCGTTCGGCGCAAAAAATGTCGATACCGATGTGATTATCCCGGCGGCATGGCTCAAAACGATCAGCCGCGACGGTCTGGGTAAGGGTGCGTTTCAAACCATCCGCAAAAATCCCGATAATATCTTCGACAGTGCGGAATTTTCCGGCGCGCCGATCCTGATTGCGGGGGATAATTTTGGCTGCGGATCGAGCCGCGAACATGCCGCATGGGCCTTGCTCGATCTGGGTATAACCGTGGTCATCGCGCCGAGTTTCTCGGACATATTTGCCGGAAATGCGTTCAAGAACGGTATTGTCACGGTTGAATTGCCGCTGCATCAGATCGACCGGTTGATGGAAGTCGCGCAGACTGATCCGGTCACTGTCGATCTGGAAAGCCAAACCGTCACCACACCATTTCAGGACCGTTTCACTTTCGAAATGGACCCGTTCCGCAAGCATTGTCTGCGCGAGGGCCTCGATGAAGTTGGCCTTACGCTTGCACGCGATACAGCTATTGCAGATTACGAAGCGCGTCAGGCAGATCATCTGCCGTGGCTCGCGCAAGCAACAGTTCCTGTCCAAGGAATGGGGGAAACCGCATGAAAGCATTATTGTCAAAAGAGGTGGGCGGGCCGGAAACGCTCGTGGTGGAAGATATTGCAGAACCGGTCGCTGCGGCCGGTGAGGTGTTGATCAAAGTGGCGGCCTGCGCGATCAACTTCCCTGACACGCTGATTATCCGCGACATGTACCAGTTCAAACCGCCCCGCCCGTTTTCTCCTGGCGGGGAAATTTCGGGGACAATCGAAGCACTGGGTGACGGTGTCGAAGGCTGGAAAGTCGGCGATAAAGTCCTCGCCGGCGTTGGCAGCGGCGGCCTGCGCGAGAAAATCACTGCGCCCGCTGCGTCACTGTTTCGCGTGCCCAATTTTGTCGAATTGCCGCAAGCTTCTGCGTTGCTCATGACTTACGGTACCACCATTCACGGACTGAAGGACCGCGGCAACATCAAGGCGGGCGACACAATGCTTGTACTGGGTGCGGCTGGCGGGGTTGGCCTGTCGGCGGTGGAGCTCGGCAAAGCCTATGGCGCGCGCGTTATTGCCGCGGTTTCGACCGAGGAAAAAGGCGAAGTCGCACGCAAGGCGGGGGCCGATGAAGTGGTGGTCTACCCTCGCGCTCCGTTTGATAAGGACACGTCCAAGGCGCTTGCCAAAGCTTTCAAGGATGCAGTCGGGCCAAATGGTGCGGACATTGTCTATGACATTGTCGGCGGCGATTATTCAGAACCTGCCTTGCGCGCCATTGCTTGGGAAGGCCGTTTTCTGGTGGTCGGCTTCCCCGCCGGGATCGCCAAAATGCCGCTCAATCTGACTCTACTGAAAAGCTGCGATATTCGCGGCGTGTTCTGGGGCGCGTTTACCGCGCGTGAGCCGCGCAAGAATGAAGGCAATATCGCTGAGCTGTTCCGCCTATGGAAAGAGGGCAAGATAAACCCGCTTATCAGCGAAACCTATCCGCTGGACCGCGCGCATGAAGCCATCGCAAAACTGGAATCGCGCGGCGCGATCGGCAAGCTGGTTGTCACAATGGATGGCTGACCGTATTATCGCGCAGCCAAAAACTCCGGCCAACGCGCCTGTTTCCAAAAGCGTTCAAAATAGGAACTATTGATGACCGATTTTTCAGACCGCCAGAAAGGCGAAGAAGCCAAATTCGCTTTTGATGAAGAAAATGCATTTAAAATCGCCGCGCGGCGCAATCGTTTGCTTGGCCAGTGGGCAGCAGAGAAAATGAATCTGACCGCCGAAGAAACTGATGCCTATTCCAAGGCGGTCATGCAGGCCGATTTTGAAGAAGCGGGCGATGAAGACGTGATCCGCAAATTGCATGGCGATCTGATCGCTGCCGGGATTGAGATTGACGAAACCGGTGTCCGCGCGGCTCTGGCGCAATATACCATAGAGGCACGCCGCCAGCTGATGAGCGAGTCCTGATAATATGCCCATGTCAGGCCCAGATATCCAGGAAATGATCACGTCGGCCATTCCAGGCGCGGTGGTTGAGATGACCGACCTTGCTGGCGACGGCGATCATTGGGCGGCCAAAGTCACAGCGCCCGAATTTAAGGGTAAAAGCCGCGTGCAACAGCACAAGATGGTCTATGATGCTTTGGGCGGGCGCATGGGCGGTGTACTGCACGCCTTGCAACTCAGCACTGCAGTGCCCACCTCCTGACCAGTACAAGAATAAGCGGAACCCAAGAACTATGTCAGATGCAAACGCCCGTATTTCCGAAGTCGTAACCGGCAATGATGTTGTCCTGTTTATGAAGGGCACGCCTCTGTTCCCACAATGCGGATTTTCCAGCAAAGCCGTTTCGATCCTTGATCACTGCGGCGTGGCCTATGAAAGCGTCGACGTGTTGCAGGATATGGAAATCCGCCAGGGCATTAAAGTCTATTCTGACTGGCCGACCATCCCGCAGCTCTACGTCAAAGGCGAATTTCTCGGCGGCAGCGACATCATGATGGAAATGTTTGAAGCGGGTGAGTTGAAACAATTGCTGGATGACAAGAACGTCGCCAGAGCGGAATAAATTTGCAGGGCGTTTCGCTGTCTTCAATGTAACATAAAAGCCCGCCCAATAATTGGGCGGGCTTGTTAGTATTTTAGAGGAGGCGGGGCCCGGAGACCGGTAGGCCCCGCCTTCATGTCGAAGACCAATAAGACACGATAACTGTTGCAAACCATGTGCCAACTTCACGGCAGCGCCATTTTTCGCGGTACTCGATGGTTAATAACGGTTAAACAGTCTATCCTGATGTAAAAACATCCGACAGGTTTACGTCTTGGCAATACCGCAACGCTGCGCCACATGTGCCGCAATGACCGATATGCCAAAAGATCCATCGCCCGAGGGTATTCCCGCAGCCACCGTAGTAATTTTCCGCAAAGCCAGAAACGGGGGCCCGCCAGAATTGCTGATGGTCACCCGATCGCGTTCTATGGCGTTTGCAGGCGGCGCAGCCGTGTTCCCTGGCGGCAGAGTCGATGATGCGGATTTTAAACTGGCGGACTCGCTGGGAAGCACTTTGGACCCAGTTGAGGCTGCACATCGCGTGGCCGCCATCCGCGAAACGCTGGAAGAGACCGGTCTTGCCATCGGCATCACCGGCACCGTCGATGCGGGGCGCGCCCGCGCTGCACGAGAATTGTTGAAGCACGAGGCCGCATTCGCACCGGTTCTAAGAGCGATGGACTGGACTCTCGATCTTGACGCCGTGGTGCCTTTCTCCCGTTGGTTTCCCAAGAATGAAAAGCTTCCCCGCGTATTCGACACCCGGTTTTACCTTGCCGATCTCGGCACTGGCGCAGTCGATATCGAGGTTGATGCGACCGAGAACAGCAAACTGTACTGGATTACCGCGCAAGGCGCGCTTGATGCGGCGGAATCAGGCGATTTGACCATCATTTACCCCACGCGCCGCAATCTGGAACGATTGGCGCAATTCCCGGATTTCGCTGCCGCGCAGAATGATTGCGCAACGTACCCCGCCAATATCATCACGCCATTTTTTGCCGAGCGCGGCGGACGGCGCTGGCTATGCATCCCTGACAATCTGGGATACCCTGTGGATGGTGAACCCGTTGATCGCGTGTCTAGGGGCTAGGCACCAGTGTAAGCGGGCACTCCGGTTTCCGTCAGAATGAAGCCCGCAAGTGGTTGCCTGAATGTAATAGCGATACCGAATTGCGTGAGCGTTTCGCGCGTAAAGCCGTCCCATGACCAGCCAACAGCGCCGTTTCCCAGCCAGTGGATGCTCGACGGATATTCAGCAGGTAGTCAGAAAAATAACGATGATACAGTACGACAGACCAGCTTTTGCACCATTTACCAAAACAACAGGTCTCATCAGACCCTTCCACCGTAAGAATATCAGGTCTGGATTTTCAGAGCATCGAGCTAAGAGAGCGGCTCAGGACTGCTAGAGGTTGAAGCTAGCTCAAGAGAACAAAAAGTCTTTCAGCGGCTTGGCCTCACCTAAAGATGAAAGCGCGTACTTCAACAGAGCAGTTTTGATCGCAATCCCAGGAAGTTGCTAGACTCGATCTGTTCTTAGAATACGCAACCCGTGGAGGCCCGAGCCGGAATCGAACCGGCGTGCACGGTTTTGCAAACCGCTGCGTCACCACTCCGCCATCGGGCCTTCGGGGTAGGTGCAAGCGCCTTCTAGCGACATTTTCCTAACTGGCAATCCGAATTTTCGGTAATCCCGGCTGCGCCGTAATGCGCAATCTGCCCGGCTGACGAATGATAAAACTTTGGATAGGAGTGCCGTATGAGCGTAGCCAACCTGACCGATCCGATCACCGCCAAAGGGGGCGACGTGATCCTGGAAAATGCACAAAGCTGGATGCAGGGACGGACGCTATATGGCGGGGCCTCGGCATTGATTGCGTATATTTCGGCTATTAGGGCTTTCCCGCAACTGCCGCCGCTGCGCGCGGGCCAGATCGGCTTCGCCGCGCCAGTCGGGCGCGCATTTGCAGTGCATAGTGAAATCATCCGTCAGGGACGCAGTGTGACACAATTGCGCAGCGAAATAACATGCGGCGGCAAAGTCGCTCTAACCGCATTGTGGCTTTTTGGTACCGGCAGGGAAGCCAATGCGGTCCATACGGGGACAGCGCACATCCCCGGTGCTGGCCGTCCGGAGGACGCACTGCCCGCCGATACATCCCGCGCACCTGAATTTCTGAAATGCAACTATGATACGCGTTACACGCCGGAACGAAGTGGCGTGGGCGAGCCGGTTATACGGCGCTGGACCCGGCTCAAGGATAAAGGCGACCTCGACCCGGTTTCCGAACTGATTCTCGTCGGGGATACCATGCCGCCATCCGCAATGCGGATTATGCAGCGGCCGGGTCCGATCAGTTCGATCAACTGGTCTTTCAATGTACTCGACACGCACCCTGCCACCCGCGACGGATGGTGGCTGGCTGAAACAGCCAGCGACCATGCAAATGAAGGATATTCGAGCGAACGGTTGCGGCTTTGGAACGCTGACGGCAAACCGATGCTGTCGGGCATTCAGGCAGTGGCGATTTTTGGTTGAAGCGAAGGGTCAGGACCCGTCACTGCCGACCCCCTTACACACTTGTAAATTTGACGCCGCACCTGCGGGATTAGGAGGTCCACACCCTAAAATTACACGTCTTCAAAATTGGCGGCACGTTTTCCCATTCCCGCCATTACCGCTTCAATCTGGTTTTTGGTCCGCATGATGGCGTGCTGCTCAAGGCTCTCTTCCATGAGCAAGGTATCACCATTTTCGTCGGCCATCTTGTTGTGGAGCCGTTTTGCAGCCCGAATTGCATGCGGATTGCGATTGGCGATTTCTGCCGCAATCGCTGTTGCGCGGGCAATCGGATGTTCATCCACAAATGTAGCGAGGCCATACTCCAGCGCCTGCGCGCCCGAAAACTGGCGATTGGTATAGACGAGCTCGCGCAAAATATCGTCGCGCACCAGCCCGCGCCACAATGCGTATCCGCCCATATCAGGCACCAATCCCCATTTCAGTTCCATAATCGCCATCCGCGCGTCAGGGCTGGCAATGCGTATATCCGCGCCGCTGGCGATCTGGATACCGCCGCCAAAACACACGCCGTGGATCGCGCAAATAACCGGAACAGGTAGCTTGCGCCACACTGTGGCGACCTGCTGAAACTTATTCGAATCGCCATAGGTGCGCTCGGTTAGTTCGGGCTCATCCGGCGCCGGTTCACGGCCGAAGCTGGAGGTATCGAGCCCGGCGCAGAAGCTCGTCCCTTCGCCGGAGAAAACAACTGCGCGCAGCCCCTTCATGGAATGGAGCGCCTGCCCCGCCTGAATAATGCGTTCAAACATTTCAGGATCAAGAGCGTTCATCTTATCGGGCCGGGTCAGCCGGACCTGCGCCACACCGTCACCCGCAAGCTCAATCGAAACCCGGTCATTCGTCTGGAAGTGCATATCATTTACCCGATTAAAAAACGTTACAGGAAGACGTACCAATTCAGACATATCTGTCCAGAGCCTGATCCATATTACACTATCGCGCCAGCCCGCATCGAATAGCATTGGCAATGCGTGACCACGAGATGATCAATGACATGAAGACCGACGAGATCAGCGGCTTTTGCGACCCTCCGCGTGGCATAGATGTCATTATCGCTCGGCCAGCAGTTTCCGGACGGGTGGTTATGGACCATCAAAAACGAGGATGCTCCGATAATAAGCGCACGCCGCAAAAGGCAGGGCAAGTCCAGCTCAACCGTCGATATATCGCCCCATCCCACTTGCTCATCTATCAGATAATCTCCGCTCTCATTGCAGAAAACGATGAGCATACTCTCGACAGCATTAGCGCCCAGCCGCGACTGGAGAAAACCGTGCATGCGCTTATCGGCCAGAGAGACGATGACATTGTCTGTGCGGTCTAGGGTATTCGCTGACTGTCGGGGGTGAAGATCGAAAAAGTCCTCCATGATCGGTAGCTGCCGTGCCGGCTTTCGCGCCGGTAATGCAGCCATATCCCGAGCCCGAGGATGAAAATCTGCAAATAGGATGGCCCTGCGAACATTATCACATAAGCCAGTGGGGATATCGCATCGCTCATACCCCAACCGAGGTGCGAGAACACTACGATAATTTGTAAGCCAGCTAGCCATAACGTGTACATTCTGTTCGCATAGATTGCGATTATGATGAAAATTACCGCCACCACCGTATCGATCAATAACAGCCCCCAATCGAGCGATTGAAGCATGCTGTCGACGTCAAAAAAGTGACTGTAAGTTTGAAAAATCACGAACAGGCCAAGCATCGTGAGCGAAGATGCTTTTTCCGGGCCACTGCCGATTTTGAAAGCTGCAATCAGGCAAGCCAGTAGGACCGCGTCGAGGATGAGGCCGCGATAGCTATTCCAGATCTCTATCGCGGCCAGTGTGTATCTCTTTTACAGGTTTTCAGCATCCAGTGCCAAGCCATCGGCCTGCAGGGCAGAGGGCTCTAGTTCCGTGATGACATTTTCGCGATCCGCGTGGACTTTCGCCACTTTGCTCAATTCGCTATGCACGCGCAAGAGGCTTGTCGACATGGTCATGGCTTGTTGTTCGGCCTGAGTCAGGCGCAAAATCGCGCGCTGTCCCGTGTCAACCGGGATATTGGGATTTTGACGGGCCATCAACATGGCCTGTTTGAGCTTGGCGCAGGCAAGCATCGCCTCGTCAGACAAGGCTTCAGCTTCGCGGACAAGCTTTTTGATCTGTAGTGCGTCGGAATACATTGCAGGCGTCATCATACAATCTCCTGTGGGCCACTGACCCAAAGAGCGATCGCCTAAGGGTCGTTCATTTCCGTGTTCAAGGAGGCTTTTCCGTCCAGTACCTCGCTCACAGTGACTGCGGCCGCCACGACTAGGATCACAGCTGCAACAACACCAAACGCAATGCCAAGCATCGCCCCGAGCCGGGAGAGAACGGCATATCTGCCATCCATTATGTGTGGGACGACCACCGGCTCCCGGGGCTTGTCCCGAGATGCATCGATGAGGACGTGATGCACATCAGAAAAAGCAATCTTGCCGGGGCCGACCCGATGTTCCTGATCTGGGAAAATCGGATCGTCGGGCAGCTGAGACTTTCTGTATAGAGATTTACTATAGGGGTTTTCAAAGCGCGGACCGGCGGCGTCAAAGTTTGATTTTGTCTTTGTTTTTGTTGAAGAAACAGCCCGGTACCGATCCACCAGCTCGCTCATATTTTCGCACTGGAATTTGTCCTTCAACGTGCGAATGTGCTGGTTGATCCGCGCTTCCGACAGTCCAAGATCCGCTGCAATCACCTTGATCGGTACGCGTCTGTCCACCCGTTCCAGCACATCGCGCTGGCGGTTTGTCAGCTTAGGAGAAGCTACCACACTCATATGGTCCCTATTATCCTCATTGAGGTTAAGTAAAATATCGCCGATCAATAATCAATAAAGATGCAGGTGTTTACTATCATCGCGATCATATCGCCAAAGTCTACTTTACTCCGCGCGAGGTCAAATACCGTTTCACATTGCGGGCGGCTTGCCTCAGCCGCTGTTCGTTTTCGACCATCGCAATGCGCACAAAGCCTTCGCCTTCCTCCCCATACCCAACGCCTGGAGCGACGGCGACTTCGGCTTCGGTCAGCAATTGTTTTGAAAATTCCAGGCTGCCCATGTCTTTCAGCGCGGGCGGCAGCGGCGCCCAGGCAAACATGGAGGCCGGCGGCGGCGGGATATCCCAGCCCGCCCGGCCAAATGCCTCAACCATGACATCGCGGCGCTTTTGATAGAGCTGGCGATTGCTTTCGACGATATCCTGCGGCCCATTCAAGGCGGCGCAGGCAGCCGCCTGGATCGGAGTGAAAGCACCATAATCGAGATAGGATTTTACGCGGGACAGAGCAGCGATCAAGGCAGTGTTGCCAACTGCAAACCCCATCCGCCAGCCTGCCATCGAATAGGTCTTGGACATCGAGGTAAATTCCACCGCAATGTCTTTCGCGCCTGCCACCTGCATGATTGAGGGTGTCGGATTGCCGTCAAAATATAGCTCAGAATAGGCAAGGTCTGACAATACCCAGACCTCATTCCTCTTTGCCCAGGCAACAAGACGCTCGTAAAATTCCAGGTCAACCACTTCAGCTGTCGGGTTGGAGGGATAATTGACCACCAGCACGCTGGGCCGCGGCACAGTAAAGGCCATAGCATTATCGAGCGCGCGCCAATATTCCTCATCCGGGGTTGTCGGCACGGCGCGAATTGTCGCACCGGCGATTACGAAGCCAAAAGTATGGATGGGATAAGACGGGTTAGGCGCCAGGATAACGTCGCCAGGGGCGGTAATCGCATTGGCCAGGCTGCCCAGCCCCTCTTTTGACCCCATCGTCACGACAATTTCGGTATCAGGATCAAGATCTACCCCGAACCGCTGATAATAGTAATTGGCTTTCGCTTTACGCAGTCCGGGGATGCCGCGCGACTGCGAATATCCATGCGCTGTCGGTTTTTGTGCCACTTCGCATAATTTATCAATCACATGCTGGGGCGGCGGTTGATCGGGATTGCCCATACCCAGATCGATGATATCCCTTCCCTCCTGCCGCGCGGCCGCCCGCATCGCATTGACTTCTGCGATGACATAGGGGGGCAAACGCTTCATGCGATAGAAGTCGGTATTCATAGAATCCTCGGTCTTTACTAGGCGAAATCGTATCCAGAACTGGCAAATCACCGGTTTCCGGTTTCGGACCTATCCTAGCTGCGCTACAATCGTGCAAGCAGCAAATCCACGCCGCACCGTTTATGGTGCAGATTATACATTCGCTTCATTCCAAAAGTAGGATCATCATGGCAAAAGACGATCATTCTTCTTCCGCTTTCACGGCAGGTCCTCTCGCCGATATGCTACGCATACAGACCGAAGCGGCGCGACAAGCGTTCGGCGGACTAGAGGCGCCGTTATCTGTCTTTGAAAGCCCGTTTCCAAACGCAGAGACCCGGTTTGAAACACCGTCCGAGACGATGGCGGAATGGACCAGAGTAAGTAACACGTTGCAGAAAATGTGGCTGGACTATCAATCGGAACACGCCCAATCGGCTGATCCCCGCTTGGCCATAGTGGACCCGGCAGAATGGTATGGCGCGATGCAAAACTGGTATCGCCAGATGCCCATTTCAGAACCCGAGGCGCAAAAGCAACTGTGGCAGGACAGTCTGGAATTGTGGCAGACAGTGCTCGGCCGATACGGGATTGGACCCGGCGCCTTGAAAGAACAGGAGGCCGATCTTCCGCGTAAGGACCGGCGCTTTGCAGACCGTCGTTGGAACGACCAGCCTGCCTTCGCTCTTATCCATCAAACATACCTTCTCGTATGCGAGCGGTTGCACACGATGGTGGACGAGATTGAGGGCCTGGACGACAGCAAGCGCGCGCAAATGCGGTTTGCCACCCGCGCTATGGCCGAAGCGATGAGCCCCGCCAATTTCCCCGCGATGAATCCGCTGGTGCTGGAGCGGACGCTGGAGACCAGAGGAAAGAACCTGGTGATCGGCATGGAAAACCTGCTGGCCGATCTCAAAAAAGGGCAGCTGACCCATACTGACCCCGAAGCGTTCACGCTGGGTGAAAACATCGCCGTTACGCCCGGCAAGATCGTGCATGAAACCCCGCTCTATCAGCTTATACAATACAGTCCGGCGACGAGCCGTGTAATGGAAACGCCGCTGGTGATTTTTCCGCCTTGGATCAATCGCTATTACATACTCGACCTAAATCCGAAGAAGAGTTTCATTCGCTGGGCGGTTGAGCAAGGCGTGACGACTTTTGTGGTCAGCTGGAAATCTGCTGATGCCAGCATGGCCGATGTTACGTGGGACGATTATATCCGCGCGCAGTTGGATGCGATCAACCATATTCGCAAGCGGTTGGACGTACCCTCGGTTCATACAATTGGCTATTGTGTTGCCGGAACGACACTGGCGGCGACGCTTGCAATCTTGCATGAGCGCGGCGAGCAGGACCATGTAAAAAGTGCAACATTTTTCACGGCTCAGGTTGATTTCGCTAAGGCTGGTGAACTGCTGCATTTCATCGACGATCAGCAATTGTCGGGGATTGAGAAGCTATGCAGCGAGGGATATCTTGACGGCCGCTATATGGCCGCGGCGTTTAACCTGCTGCGCGGGCCTGACCTTATCTGGAATTACTGGGTCAATCATTATTTGATGGGTGAAAGCTACCCTGCGTTTGATCTGCTGCACTGGAATGGAGATGTCACCAACCTGCCGGCCAAATGGCATCAGGAATATCTGCGCGATCTGTACCGCGATAACAAATTGGTGACGCCCGGAGCGATGCAAGCAGACGGCACTGCGATTGATCTGCGACGCGTGAGAACCCCGTCTTACGTCCAAGCAGGCAAAGAAGATCATATCGCACCAGCCGAAAGCGTGTGGGAAATCACCAATCATTTTACCGGTCCGGTGCGCTTCGTCTTGGCCGGGTCGGGCCACATTGCTGGCGTCGTCAATCCGCCGGGATCAGGCAAATATCAATATTGGACAAATGATGCAGACGCACGCTCGCTAGAAGAATTCAAAGCAGGTGCTACCGAAACGGCGGGAAGCTGGTGGCCCGACTGGATCGACTGGCTGCGCGGTCAAGAGGACACGGAAATTCCCGCCACCGGGAAACGCAAGCCCGGGGGAAAAGGAGACCGCATTATCGAAGATGCCCCCGGCCGCTATGTTATGACGCGCTAATTCCTTGCCAACACCATGTAATGAAACGGTATTTCGTATCTATGCTGCGCTGCACAAAAAATGCTTGACTTTGCAGCTGCCATAGCTATTTTGTGCAGTGCAACATAAAGGTGCATGGCGCACATTAAGAAGCGAGAGAGTATCACTATGGCTACCAATGCTAGCAAAATCGATGCAGCCGCTGAAAAGGCTTACGCTGAAGCTGCGGCCAAAAAAACGGAAGCGAAGCCGGTCACTGATGATGTCAGTATCAAAGCGATCGCAGAAGCGGTAGAAGCGGACAAACCTGCCGAAGCTGGCAAGCCGGCTAGTGCCAAGGCGCCGACGAAAAAAGCGGCTGTCAAGAAGCCCGCCCGTAAAGCCGCCGTCAAAAAAGCTGCACCGGCGAAGAAAGTCGCCGCAACCAAGAAAACTGCCGACAAGACGGCATCGGCTAAACGCCCCACATCGAAGCGTAAGCCGATTGCTGAAACCCGCACTACATCCACTAAGGAAACCATTATGACAAAAGCACAAGACAAGGCCGCAAACCTGGCATCACAAGCAAAAGCCCAAGCCCAGGAAAGCATGGCTGACATTCAAGCCCGCGCGAAAACCGCTTTCGACAAAAGCAGTGAAATTGCCAATGAAATGGGCGAATTCACAAAAGGTAACGTCGAAGCCGTTGTTGAATCAGGCAAGATTCTGGCGGCTGGCATGCAGGACATTGCCAAGAACTACGTCGCTGACGGCAAAAATGCCGTTGAGACCATGACCGCTGACGTGAAAGAAGTTGCTGCGGTGAAATCGCCAACTGAATTCGTTCAGCTGCAAAGCAAGATCGCGAGCCGTAACTTCGACGCGACTGTTGCAACATTCTCGAAGAACACCGAGACTTTCGTGAAGCTTGCCAACGATGCTTTTGCACCGATCTCTGGACGCATGAGCCTGGCGATGGAAAAAGTCCGCAAAGCCGCATAATTTCCGACTTTGGGGGTGGCATTAGCTCAGGCTGAAACAGCCCTCCCTTACGGCCAGACATAAAAACGGGCCCTGCGGTGTTACCGCTGGGCCCGTTTTTTATGGATTTTGCGCTTTTCGAGTGCAATCAACGCAATAGCCCCCTTGCGGATGCACCGGCGCTTACGATATTGTTCAAACAATGAAGACCGCTATCTCCCTTTCCAACAGCGACTGCGCCCCCATGACTGCCGCTGGCCCCCCCCCAGATAAGAATGGCGGAAGTGATGATGAGGGGCAAACCGGTGTCGCCACCAAAGTCAAAACGAAACCCAAGAAGCCCAGCCAGTACAAAGTTTTGCTGCTGAATGATGATTACACGCCGATGGAGTTTGTGGTCGCGGTTCTTAAAAACTTCTTCCGTATGGATTTGGAACAGGCAACCCGCGTCATGCTGCATGTTCATCAAAAGGGTGTCGGCGTATGCGGTGTGTTTCCCTACGAAGTTGCCGAAACCAAAGTTAATCAGGTGATGGATTTCGCTCGCGAGAACCAGCATCCTCTGCAATGCACTCTGGAAAAGGCCTGAACCGTCAGTCACCCGGTACGGTCATTTTAGCCGACGGGGCATGACGTTCTGCAAATTTGCGGCTAAGAGTTATCCATAATGCATTAAAGCGAGCCGGATTGCGTCAGCGTGTTCAATTTCATTCCTGCCATTGACCGCTACATATTGCGGCTTGTGATCGTCCCGATGTTGGGCGTGTTCACTCTTGCGGCCTCGCTGCTGATCCTCGATAAGATGCTGCGCTTGTTTGATTTTGTCGCGGTCGAAGGCGGCCCGGTCGGCGTCGTGTTCAAAATGCTGGGCGCGTTGATCCCTGAATATGCCAGCCTTGCAATCCCGCTTGGATTGCTGCTCGGTATTTTGCTGGCGTTTCGCAAATTGGCAACGTCGAGCGAACTTGATGTGTTTCGCGCGGTTGGGCTCGGTTATGGGCGGCTGCTACGCGGCCCGTACCTTATCACCGCAATTCTGATGGCGGTAAATGTCGCTTTGGTGTTCTATGTACAGCCGGTCAGCCGGTATTATTACGAACAGCTTGAATATGAATTGCGCTCCGGCGCGCTGGGTGCCTCAATCAAAGTGGGCGAATTCACCACGCTGAAAGACCGCGTGGCATTGCGCATAGATGAAAGCCGCGAGGATGGGCGCCAATTGATCGGCATATTTGCCCGGGCCCAGAATGAGCAAGGCCAGGTGCTGTCCATTACAGCGCGCGAGGGCAACTTTCTCGCCACCACCGACAGCCCGGACACTATAATTCTGCGCCTGACTGACGGAACCATAGTCCAGCAAACCGGAGGCAAGGATGCGAGCCCCCGCGTGCTCAGCTTCACCCGGCACGATTTGCCCATCGATTTCCCGCGAATAGAGGAATTTCGCGAACGCGGCGATGCGGAGCGGGAATATATTCTGCCCGAACTGGTGCAGATCGGCTGGTCAGATAATGCCACCGAAGCCAAACGCGACGCCAGTCAGGCCAGTTTCAACTTCCGGCTGGTCGAGGTGGTGATGATGATCCTGATGCCGCTGCTTGCTGTGGCATTGGCCATACCGCCAAAACGATCATCGTCTGCTTTGGGGGTGTTTGTGTCGATTGTGATGGTGGTGGCCTATCACAAGGTCAACCAATATGGGGAAGATATTGCCGCATTGGGCAGCGTGGATCCGGTCATCGCCTTGTGGGGGCCTTTCTTCATGTTCGGTGTTTTGATAATCTGGATGTACTACCGGGTTGCGTATGTTCCGGGCGGACAGGCAATTGGCGCATTGGAAACCGCTTTCGGCAAGTTTGCAAAAATGATCGGGAATCTGTTCCGCCGGAAAACGCGCAGCGGCGATACTGATACCGCGCTGGCACCGGCGGAATAGAGCGCGGGTCATGCAGCTAGACTTCTTCCCCTCGCGCACGCTCACGCTGTATCTCGCGAAACTGTTCGTCATGCGCATTATTGCAATGCTTGCAGTCCTCGTTCTCGTGCTGATGGCGCTCGATCTGCTGGGCAGCACCGGGAAAATTCTCGCCGTAGAGGGCAATGGCAGTCCTGAATTGTGGAAATATGTCAGCCTGCGGATCCCGCAGTTAATATCGCGGTTCCTGCCCTATTCGGTACTGCTTGCAACATTGATTACGCTGGTCACGCTCAACCAAAATAGCGAAGTGATCGCGATGAAAGCGTCAGGCCTGTCCGCCCACCAGGTTCTGGCGCCACTGCTGCTGACTGCGCTGATTGTCGCTGGCTTGAGCTTCGCATTTAACGAAAGTTTTGTGACCAAGGCCAATGCCGCGTTGAAAGCATGGGAGGGCGCGGATTACGGCCTCATCCCCGAGGAAGAGGGCACGCGGACCAATGTATATTTGACCGATGGCGCGAATATCATGACAGCCGCAACGCTGAGCGGTTCGGGTAATGATATCACAATGACGGGCGTCACATGGTACAGCCGCGCGCCCAATGGCATGCTGTCCGAACAAATCACTGCCGAAACCGCAACCTTCGCGGATCCAGGCTGGCGATTGGACGATGCAGAACGCTTCAACGTCGCGGCTGCTGATTCGTCTGTGGCCGGCACACTCGTGGTTGGTCAAGGGCTGACTCTGGCGCAGATAGAGCTTGATAGTGTCGATGCGGATGGTCTGGGTTTTTTTGAGTTATCGCGTTCAATTGACGCATATGAGGCGGCGGGCCGCCGGACGAGCGAATTGCGCGCGAAATGGTGGCACAAACTGGCTGGGCCGCTCTCGGCATTTCTGATGCCATTGCTCGGCGCGGTGGCAGCATTCGGCCTGGCCCGATCGGGGCAATTATTTGTCCGTGCGGTTATTGGCATGGCATTGGGTTTCGCATATTTCGTGGTCGATAATGCAGCGTTGGCAATGGGCAGCTTTGGCGGGTATCCGCCCTCACTCGCCGCCTGGGGACCGTTCCTGCTGTTTCTGTTTATCGGTGAAAGCGTCCTCATTCGGACCGAGGAATGACCGCTGACAGCTGGTCATTGCGGCTCGCGCACATAGATGACGCCGATTATTTACCCGCGATCGAACGGGCGGCGGGACAGCTCTTGGCAGGCGAGCCTGACCTTGCCGCTATTGATTTCAACGACGTGTTGAGCGCCAAAGAGCAGCGCGGCTTCATCGCTAAGGGGCATTGTCTGGTCGCCTGTGCGGGGGAGGACATCGTTGGTTTTCTGGCCAGCCAACCATTCGGACGCGAATTGCATATTTGGGAAATGTCAGTGCTTCCCGCATTCCAGCAGCGGGGCATTGGGGCCGGATTGCTGCGCGCATGCATCATCGATGCCAAGAATAGCGGTTTTGCCGCAGTCACTCTCACGACGTTCCGCGATATTGCCTGGAACGCCCCTTTTTATGAAAAGATTGGCTTTGCGACTATTAGTGATTTGGCTGCGCATCCCCGCTTAGCCAAAAAAATCGCACACGAAGCCAGCCAAGGTCTGCCGCGTGACCGGCGCTGCGCGATGATCTGTTTCACAGGCTAGATATGCGCTGCCTAGCGCGGGCGCATAGTGCTGCGGGCAATGCGGCCAACCAGAGTGAACATACCGCTGTGATTGGCACCGTCATATGTTGAGCCAGTACCCAAATGGGCAGCCAGCCGGCGATGCGCCTCCGGCAGAGAATGATACGGCATGCTCGGCAACAGGTGGTGCAATGCATGATAGCGCAGACCAACCGGTGCCCAGATTTCCGCCAAAAAGCCGGGTGGCGGAACATTTACCGAATCGAGATATTGCGCAGTGACGGTCATTGCTTCCCCGTCATTTTCCCACAAATGCGCCACCAATGTGCGCAACTGGTTAAGCACTGCCGTAAGCGAGAAAATCGCCAGAGCGACCAGCAACGGTTTCCATCCCCACACAAAAATACTGGCAATCAGCGCCCATGACCAGACAGTCCCCAGCACCTCTTGCCAAAATACGCGGCGCTTCAGATCACCTTCGGGGGGACGGCGCCGGAATTGCGGGTTGATGGATAGCGCAGACGCCCGCTCCCACACCAGTTTGCGCGCCGGCGGGATGATCGCGCCAAGCGGAACCAGTACGGCAAATCGGAACAAAAATGCAGGCGGTGCTAGTACTGCGATCACCACAAACAGGGGCAGCGACCACGGCTTCATCAGGGCCAGCGGCAGATATTCAGGGTCCTCCACAGTACCATAGCGCGTGCGCGCATGGTGCAATGTGTGTACCCCCTCATACATATAGGATGGCGTCAGCATGATGATCCCGACCAGAAGGTTCCACGCCGTACGAAAGCCTGGCAAAGCATTTTTATGCAGGTGGGAAATCTCGTGAATAAACAACAAAGCGCGGTAGAGAAAGAGTGCTGCAACCACGCCCAGCAACACCGCGACAACTGTGTTTTCCACCAGTATGGCACCCGCAATCGCCCCGTATCCGGCCGCCGCAGACCCCAACATGTCCGCCCAGTAAATTCCTGCGCGCGCTTCTGAGATATCTTTCGTAAGGTCCCGTGCTGCGCGCAGCATAGCCTTATCATCAGCAATCGGATGACGCATCGATACGGTATTTTCAATGCCAGCATCGGGCACAGTGGGTATCGTCTGTTGCATATTCATAACATCAAAGTCCGTGAGCACTCTAGCTGCTTTCTCATCATCATAACAGCCTCTACCGGTAGAACGTTCCGCCGCCTGCAAGGCCACCGATGTCGCAGCGTGTTTCTTGACAAAACTCGGTCAACATACGCAGAGCCGTCCGCAGTCTAATGAACCCTGAACAAGACAGCGAGCGAAGAGTTATATCGTGTCAGACGAGCAAATAATCATTACATCTGCAAACAGCAAGGCGGAGCGTGCTGCGTTTGTCGATCTTGGCCGCCGTTTTTCTGCTGCCACGCCGCATAGCGTGCCGCAATTGCGCAGCGAACAGATGGAACTGGTCGATCCGGCTAAAAACCCGTTTTTCGAACACGCCCGGGTGCAGCTGTTCATCGCGCATCGCGCGGGGCGAGCGGTAGGCCGTATCTCTGCGCATATTGATGAGCTCGCTTTGGACTTACCAGAAAAGCAAGGGTTTGGCCCGGGCACCGGGATGTTCGGATATTTTGATGCCGCGGATGAATCGGTTGGGCATGCCCTGCTGGCGAAAGCCGAGGGATGGCTACGCAGTGAGGGGATGATCCGCGTGCTCGGCCCAATCAGCATGTCGATCTGGGAAGAACCAGGCCTGCTTACTTTTGGCCATGACCATCCGCCGATGATCATGATGGGGCACCACCCTGCACATTATCAGGGCTGGATTGAAAATAATGGTTACACAGTCGCAAAGCGCCTGCTGACTTACGAACTGGATATAACTCGCCAGTTCCCGCCTATTGTACAGCGTGTGATCGCGGCGAGCCAAAAGTCCGGAAAGCTCACCTTACGCTCCGCTGATAAACGTCGATCTGCCGATGAAATGCGCATCATCCTCGATATTCTTAACGATGCCTGGTCAGGGAATTGGGGCTTCGTACCCATTACCGACCGCGAAATCGCCCATGCCACAAAGAAACTGAAGCCGCTCATTCATCCCGAACTTGTCAAAATCATCGAACTTGAAGGCAGACCGGTGGCGTTCATGATGACACTGCCCGATATCAATGATGTCCTAAGCGAGATTGATGGCAAACTGCTGCCGTTTGGCTGGTTGAAATTGCTTAAATGGGCGCGCAAACCAATGGGTAGCGGTATGCGCGTTCCGCTGATGGGCGTATTGAAAGAGTTTCATGGCACCCGCATGGCCAGTGCGATGGCTTTTCTGCTGGTCGATTCCATCCGCCGCAACGCTGACGAAGTGTTCCATTCAAAACGCGGGGAAATTGGCTGGATATTGGAAGATAACCAGGGAATGATTGCCATTGCCGATATGATTGGCAGCACGATCAACAAGGAATATCTGATTTACGAGAAAAGCCTGTGATGCGTTCCGTCCGGGACCAGCCAAAACGCCCAAATATAACCCCAAAGCATCGCTGGGCTTGCGGGTTATGTACAGACAATTAAGAGGCCTCCATCTCACTGAGAGATAGAGGCCTCGGGATCATGTCACTATCGCTTGGACGGGAGGGGGGTCTCGATAGTGACACACGCTTAATGCGCGTGATGACTGGTGGTTCCCGCAGAGACCATTAAATTTAAACTTTTTTATACGGCTTTGTTTCGAATGCGCTTTTATTGGAATTTACAAACCAATCCAATTATATAAACAGCCCGTATGTCGGGCGATTAGTGTTGCAAAAACTGGAACTATCCCTGCATCAATCCGTTGCCTAGTCGGTCTGATCGAAGACAATCCTCGATACCGCCGTTTAATAAGGAATTTTCGCCCATGTCGCTTGGTCAGCAAGTTGCCCAACATCTTCCATTCCTGCGCCGCTATGCGCGCGCGCTGACCGGTTCCCAAACCACCGGAGACGCATTTGTCAGCGCAACCTTAGAAGCCGCTCTTGCAGATAATGACCTTAAAGCATCACTCTCCGCTGGCCGCGTACCGTTATACACGGCATTTAACAAAGTCTGGTCCAGCGCCTATCTGGAGGTCGAAGGTCCCTCTGATGCCGATAGCGAACACGAAGCCGCCGCGCAGGACCGGCTGCGGCAGGTCACCCCGCTCAACCGGCAGGCTTTGCTGTTGACCACGCTGGAAGATTTCAGCATTGATGAAGCAGCCAAAATCATGGATTTGGCGCCGGACGATGTCCAAAATCTGATCGCAGAGGCGGTCACAGAGATCGACAAGGAATCGGCAACCCGCGTGCTGATTATCGAAGATGAGCCGCTTATTTCGATGCAGCTTGAAGATCTGGTGACCGGATTGGGGCACGAGGTATGCGGCACAGCAGCCACACGCACGCAAGCGGCGGAATTGGCCGCGTCTACATCGCCGGGTCTGGTCCTGGCTGACATTCAGCTTGCTGACGGCTCGTCCGGTCTGGATGCGATCGACGATATTCTGGCGATTGACGCCATGCCGGTTATCTTCATCACTGCCTATCCCGAGCGGCTGCTGACCGGAGACCGGCCTGAGCCAACTTATCTGGTAACGAAACCATTTCAGGAAAGCACAGTGAGAACAGCGATCAGCCAGGCTTTGTTTTTCGGATCGAGCAAGCCGCTCGGCTGACTTTATGCCACAACTGCCAGTATCGGCCCCGGTCAGCTAGCCGCGCCGCTTATCGCAGCCGGCTGGCCCGGATCGCGAAATCGCTTGGCTGGCGCAGCGGTACTGTCAAGGTGCAGCGCACGCCGGCCGGGTCAAACACCAGATCGACCGGATGGCTCAACTCATGCGCCACAATCTTTTCGATCAAATTGATGCCAAAACCCGGTGTCCGTTTTGCGGGTATTTCCGGACCGCCGCTTTCCTGCCATTCCAGCCGCGCCAAGCCCTCGCTTGGTACCATCCACTGAATGCTGACCCGTCCGCCGCTCTGGCTCAGCGCGCCATATTTTGCGGCATTGGTCGCCAGCTCGTGAATTGCCAGACCGAGCGATAAGGCATCGTTTGGCGCGACTTCCACGTCCGGCCCGTCCAACACAACCGCTGTGTCTTTGCCCTTTGCATAAGGTGCCATTTCTGCGCTGATCAAATCACGGATGGGGGTGGTTCCCCAATCCGATTGGGTCAACAGATCATGCGTTGCCGACAATGCCCGGATACGGCCATCAAGACTGTCAGCGAAACTATCCAGCGACTTCGACCGGCGGCGGGTTAGTGCAATTATCGACAGGACATTAGCGAGCGTATTCTTGACCCGGTGATTAAGCTCTCGCGTGAGCGAATTGCGGATTGAGTTTTGTTCCTCGAGCCATTCGAGCGATGCCCGATCCTCAAGCGCCTGGCGGGTCAGCAAGCGCGCGACCACAATAAGCAGACTGGCAACCAGCATCCCGAACAGCAGTGTCAGCATTGATAATGCCGATAAAGAATTTCCGCGTGCGGATTCGACTTCGAGGATAAACACGCGGTTTGCCACAGTTACCGGCTCGGTCACGGTAACATCGGTTTTTTGCGCCGGTTCAAATTCCGCCAGAAGCAGGTCTGGTTCATCGAAACCATCATATAGGCGCAGCCCCTTGCCGCCGCGCGTTTCAAGCTCCAGCGCGGAGGCAAGAAACTCCTGCGCATTAAAAGGGCTGTAAACGAACCCGATCGGCGGGGCGGCAGAAATTCCTTCTGCGAATACAGGCATGTAAATAATGAAGCCAGCGGCGTCTATGCCGCCCTCCTGAACCAGAACGAGTTTGCCGGTGGACATCGGCCGCATCGTCTCACGCGCCGCATCTATCGCTGCCCGGCGGACCGGATCTGAATACATATCATATCCGCTTGCGCGCCGGTTGCGCTCTGTATCGGGCCGCAAATATGTTACCGGCACCACGCTGTCAGCGGACGCTGAACCGCTTGGGAAGACCTTGATTGTCTGTCCTGTTCTCTCAAAATACGATGCTTCAAAGCTGGGCGTCTCATTGGCGCGGAGCAGTTCAGCCCATCCCAGCCCGTCGGACCCGCGATAATCTGAATCCACCTGGATATTTTCAACAAAGCGGTCAAACAGTTCCGGTGTCACTTGGCCGCTCGTGCTAAACAGCGCAGCTCCCGCGCGCAGATAGGATGCTGTGGTGCCGCCCCGCCGTTCGAGGGCAGAGGCTACGGCTTGCGCGCGTTCGCGCAGTTCGGCGTGCTCGCGCTGGTGCTCGCCGCGCTCAATCGCAAATACGCTGAATCCGGTGATCGCGGCTATTAGCAGGAATATCGCCACGGGAACCGCACGCGGAAAGTCCATTAACAGACGGCGAGCGCGGCGTTCACTGGTATTGGACTGAGCCACGCGGACCTTTCTGCTGTTGGCGGGACCTGCAATGCTCCCTTAATTAAATAGTTGTATGGCGAGCGCGATATACTTGCCGGTGTTGAAGGGAACAAAACTCGCCAGCCTTCGTTCCCTTTCCAACAATATAATGTATGCATGCAGCACGATGGGCTGACAGATTTTGATTTGGCACAATGAAATGAACAATAAATCCCCTGATAATGAGCTCCCCCACGACCGAGGCGCCGAGCAGCAACAGCCTGAATGGGCTAACGGATTACGCCAGCTCTACAATTCGGTGGTCGATGAGCCGCTCCCTGACAGCTTTAAGGACCTTCTATCCAAACTGGACGATAATTCCTGATGGCGGAAAGCAAGCGGACGCCCGCTGAAAAGGCAGATTTCAAGAGGGAGCTGACCGGCGTTGTCCCGCATCTGCGTGCATTCGCGCGCGGGCTGTGCGGCAGGCCGGATATGGCCGACGATCTGGTGCAGGAAACAATGCTGAAAGCATGGGCAGCGCAGGAACGGTTTGAACCGGGCACGTCGATCAGGGCGTGGACTTTTGTAATCCTGCGTAATGCGTATCTCACCGACATGCGCCGGAACCGGTTCCGCGGAGAATATGACGAGGGTGTGGCCGAGCGGATATTGACCGCCCCTGCTGGACAGGAGGAACCGATCCATCTGTCCGATATGCATCGGGCGCTGCTGACCTTGCCCCCGGAGCGACGCGAGGCCTTGCTTCTGGTGGGTGCCGGCGGTTTTTCTTATGAAGAGGCCGCCAGCATTTGCGGCTGCGCGGTCGGAACGATTAAAAGCCGTGTTGGCCGTGCACGGGCGACGCTATCTTCCATGCTCGAAGACGGTGACATTCCGCAGCGTTCGGTCGATGACGTTCGCGCCCACCGTGCCATTCTGCAAGAGCTGGACGACGTGGCTGCTGGTAACGGTCTGGCAACAAAAGTGTAACGCGGCCGCCGTGCTGCGTCGCAAACGTGCCATAGCCGTCTTGCCCTTGCGTCGGATCGTCGCCAGATAGGGCGTTATGAACGGGGATCAACCATCTTCAAAAATCGGCCGCATTGCCCGGAACGGGCGCAGCAGCAAGCGTATGGCGTTTGCGCAGCAGGAATTGCGCCTGATATCGGCTCTTGTTCTGTTGCTCGGTCTCGGCCTGTTTTTCGCCTTACCCTTCGTCCTGTCGATCGGCTCGGTGGTTTTTCTGCCGGTCACCACGGCCATCGTCCTGACGATAATCCTGTCACCGCTGGCTGATAGGCTTGCAGGATGGGGCGCGCCCAATGTGTTGGCGTCCTTTGCGGCGCTGCTGATTTTCTTTGCCATATTGCTGCTCGCCCTCACTCTTATCCTGCAACCGGCGGTCGATCTGTTTGACCGCGTCCCGGAAATGGCGGAGCGCGTGGGTGAGCGGTTTGGTGAACTGCAAGATGAATTCGCATGGGTTGCTCTGGCAAATGAGCAACTGACGCTGCTGATGGGTCAATCGGGCGCGACTCAGGTCGTCCTCGCCAGCCCGTCAGTGATACAGCAATTGGCATTCGCAACGCCGAGCCTGTTGATCGAGGTCCTGCTCACTTTATTGATGACCTATTTTATGATCCAGGGGCGGGTGAGCTTACGCCGCCACCTGCTGTTTGACCGCGCAAGCCACGGAACCAGCATCAAGGCCGCGCGCGTGATGCGCGAAGTGCAGGACCGCGTGGCCGCCTATATTCTCACCGTGGCGTGGATCAATGGCTGCGTGGGTGTTGTGGTTGCTCTCGGCGCATGGATGCTGGGCGTCGATGCGCCGGTAATGTGGGGCGGATTGGCGGCGATGCTGAATTTCCTGCCATATATCGGTCCGCTGGTCATGACTTCTTTGCTGACCTTGTTCGGGATTGGTACTGCAGAAACACTGGTCCTCGGCCTTATACCAGCCGCCGCCTATCTCGGCTTGCATACGGTCGAGAGTAATGTGGTCACGCCGTCCATTCTTGGCGCGCGGTTCACGATGAACCCGGTCATGATCCTGATCGCGCTAAGCTATTTCTCATGGATCTGGGGCGTGTTCGGCGCGTTGCTATCCGTGCCCATACTGCTGATGCTGACCGCATTTTTTGATCATGTCGGGAAGCCCAATCTGATCGGCTTTGTATTTGGCGAACCCTTATTCGCCGCAAATCTGATGGATTTGGGATCAGAAGAACGGCTGCCTGATCGCGGCCCTTAGGCGCGCGGTGGGCCCCGTCATAACGCGCATAAAACAGCCTGCCACGCAGTGAAGCGGGGCAGGCTGTTTTGCGTCAAGTGAAGAATTTAAGCGTATTGCCAGGTGGTGCCGCGGGCAAGATTTTCCGACGCGAACGCCCAGTTCAGCTTCTCGTTAATTACCGCCTTCAAATAGGCCGGACGCGCATTCTGGTGATCGAGATAATAGGCGTGCTCCCACACATCGACCGTCAGCAGCGGGTTGAAATCACTATCCGCCAATGTGTCACCATCATGCGTTTCCTCGATCGATAGCTTGCCGCCTTTCTCTGCAAGCCAGACCCAGCCGCTGGCAAAGTGGCCCGCGCCGCGATCTGCCAATTGTGTCTTCAGCTCTTCGACCGATCCAAAGGCTTCGTTGATTTTCGCCAGCAGTTCATCCGACGGCGCCGTCGTTTCAGGTGTCATAGAATGCCAGTAGAATGCATGATTCCAGGTCTGGGCAGAATTGTTAAACAGCCCCTGATTGGAACCACGCGATGCAGCAATGATGTCTTCCAAAGATGCATCCGCATGCGCAGTGCCTTCAATCGCGGTGTTGGTCTTGTCGATATATGCCTGATGATGCTTGCCGTGGTGAAACGACAATGTCTCAGCTGAAACGGCCGGTGCCAGTGCAGTGTCTGCATAAGGCAGAGCGGGTAATGAAAAAGCCATGATAACTCCCTTGGATGTGCTTCAAAAATGTATGGTTGCCTTTTCAACGCACGTCGCGCGAAAGAGTTGCATATAGATCACGTCTTATTACGAAGGCGGTCGACGGTCGCCGTGACAGAAACATTCATGGTCACATTGGCTAAGGTTCGCATGATATCGGGCAGCATCTCTACTGCCACCAATAACGCCAGCGGCTCGACCGGCACACCCATAGCCAGAGCGATCGGGCCGATCGATACCACAAAGCTGATCGATCCGGGCAGACTGACCGATCCAACGCTGATGATGAATGCCACCGCAATCCCGATCATTAGTACCGAAAATGTCAGATCAATTCCGGCCAGATTTGCAACATAGATAGCGACTGCCATATTCATAGCCGGACTGGTCGCGCGGAATATCGCTACAGCCAGCGGCAACACGAAGTCTGCGGTCGCATCGGGAATGCCGAGCCGTTTTGCACTCGCCAGCATAGCGGGAAGGCTGGCGAGCGAGCTTTGCGTCGAAACCGCCACCGCCTGCGATGGCAAGATGCCTTTTGCAAACCTGAGCGGAGATATCTGCGCGCCGAGGGCCGCCAGCGCATAGGCGGCAGCCAAAACGCAGCCGCCCATCGCTGAAACCACCAGAATATAATGCGCAAGCGTTGCAAATGCGCCGCCACCACTGCGGGCACCAACACCGACGGCCAGCGCAAACACACCAATGGGTGCAAGCCACAGAACCCAGCCGATGATCGTCAGCATCGCATTGGCGAGTGCGTGAAAGAAACCGATCAGCGTGGCGCGCTGCGCATCGGGCAATCGCGCAATCGCAACTGCGAACAGGGCAAAAAATATCGTCAGCGGCAACATGGCCGTCTCCGCTGCCGCCGCCACCAGATTGGGAGCAATTAGCGATTCCGCAAACGCCCAGATCTCGGGCACCTGCTGGGCCGCGACCGGTTGGAGCGCCAGCATGGATGCTGCGGCTTCGGGTATGGGAAAAATGCCCAGCAGTACGGGCAATAACAACGCCGATACTAAACCGCTAAATACCAGAACCGCGAACACCAATACCAGGAATGTCCGCGCTGTTGCCCCTGCCCGCGCGGCCTGTGCCATTTGCGAAATACCAAGGATTAGCAACGCCGCAACAAGAGGGATGATCGTCATCTGCAAACCGCGTAACCACAAGGTTCCAACAAGATTGATCGGCTTTGCCGCGATCTCCAGAATGTCGCTGCCTGACAGCAGCAATCCCAATGTCAGACCTGCTATCAAGCCGCCAAACGTCCACCACACCGGCAGGCGGATGGACACCAGCTCTACTGGCTGCGGGGCCGGCAGGTCGGCTGTGTCATGCGTTTCGCGTGTCAATTCATGTCCCCAAACTCGGCTATGATGCGCGGTTTTACGATTGCGCTCTTCACATTGCCGCCTAATCGCGCCAGAAGCCCGTGGCAAATCTGCACGCTGCTTGCGGTGTGCTTTGACCTTTAGGATGGGGCATCATGACACGTAAGTTTTTTGGCACGGACGGTATTCGCGGGCGCACCAACAACGGCGTGATGACTGCGGAGATCGCCATGAAAGTGGGACAGGCTGCGGGCCGGCATTTCATGCGCGGCGATCACCGCCACCGCGTAGTAATCGGCAAAGACACCCGGCTGTCAGGCTATATGATGGAAAGCGCGCTGGTAGCGGGGTTTACCAGTGTCGGCATGGATGTGATTATGACTGGCCCTCTGCCAACACCGGCGATTGCGCTGCTGACCAAGGAAATGCGTGCCGATATGGGCGTCATGATCTCTGCCAGCCATAATCTCTATGAAGATAACGGCATCAAGCTGTTTGGCCCCGACGGATTCAAATTGTCCGACGCGGATGAACTGGCCATCGAAAAGGCGATTATGTGTGAACAGGAACTGGCGCCTCCCTCCCGCGTCGGACGTGCACGGCGGATCGATGATGCACAGGGCCGCTATATCCACGCGGTGAAGCAGTCGGTTTCCGACGAAACCCGATTTGACGGTCTGAAAGTGGTGGTCGATTGCGCCAATGGAGCCGCATATCAGGTCGCACCATCGGCAATCTGGGAATTGGGCGCGGAAGTTATTGCGCTGGGCGTTTCGCCCAATGGCACCAACATCAATGACGGGGTCGGATCAACTTCGCTCGGCGCTTTGAAAGCCAAAGTCGTCGAAGAAGGCGCAGCCATTGGCATTGCGCTGGATGGGGACGCAGACCGGCTGATTGTGGTCGATGAGAAAGGCCAGACCGTTGATGGCGATCAACTGATGGCGCTGATCGCCACCCGCATGCACGAGAAGGGCGATCTACGCGGCGGCGGGCTGGTCGCCACTGTTATGTCCAATCTCGGCCTCGAGCGATATATGGGATCGCAAGGCTTGAAGCTGGAACGCGCCAAAGTCGGGGACCGCTACGTGCTCGAAAAAATGCGCGCAGGCGGCTATAATGTGGGCGGCGAACAATCCGGCCATATGATCCTGATGGACTATGCCACCACTGGTGACGGGACCACTGCCGCATTGCGCGTTCTTGCCAGCCTGGTCCGGTCGGGAAAAAAAGCCAGCGAGCTGATGCATCTGTTCGATCCGGTTCCGCAATTGCTCAAGAATGTTCGCTATGCAGGCGGAAAGCCGCTCGACGATGATACGGTCAAAGGCGTGATCGCACAGGCGGAACGTGAACTGCAGGGCACTGGCCGTCTGGTTATCCGCCCTTCAGGAACCGAACCGGTTATCCGCGTGATGGCCGAAGGCGATGATGCTGATCAGGTTGAGCGCATTGTGGACCGGATTTGCGATGCTGTGCGAAATGCCGCCTGATGCTGGAGATGCGCCCAGATTGTGAACGCTGCGGCGCAGATACACCAGCCGCCGCGCCGGGCGTGTTTATTTGCAGCTTTGAATGTACGTTCTGCGCCGAATGCGCCAATGGAGTAGATAATGTGTGCCCCAATTGCGGCGGCGCATTGCTGGACCGCCCGACGCGGAGCAGAAAACTGCAAGAGACTTACCCTGCAAGCACAATACGGAAATTCAAAAAGTGAGCGCCAAGCCTGCCCGCATCCTGTCAATCGCCGGTTCGGACAGTTCGGGCGGTGCGGGAATTCAGGCCGATATCAAGACCATCACCATGCTGGGCGGTTATGCGATGACCGCCGTCACCGCCATCACCGCGCAGAATACTCTGGGCGTGCATTCAGCCGAAATACTCAGCGCGGATATGGTCGCAGCCCAAATTGACGCCTGTATTAATGATATGGGTGTCGATGCGGTCAAGATCGGCATGCTTGGCGCGCCGCAGATTGCCAATATTGTGGCAGACCGGCTGGAACAGCTTGCTGTGCCAATTATTTTTGATCCGGTGATGGTGGCGACCAGCGGCTCGGTGCTTGCTGATAGCGATACGATTGCCGCATTCGAACGGCTGTTGAGCATCGCTGCTCTAACGACGCCAAATTTGGCAGAGCTCGACGCTTTGGGCGGTGACAGTGCGATGGCGCAGCGCCGCGTCGCATATCTTGCAAAAGGCGGCGATAGCGGCAAGGACACGTTGACAGATCGCCTGATCCGGCCGGGCAGAGATGAGCTCCGGTGGTCCGCCGAACGGATCGAAACGCGCCACACCCACGGTACGGGTTGCACTTTATCCAGCGCCATCGCGACCTTCATGGCGTCGGGCTTGGCACTCGGCCAAGCCATCGAACGCGCGCGCGAATTCGTCCGGCTTGCGCTGTATGATGCGCCCGGTTTTGGCGCACAATCGGGGCCGCTTGGCCATCAGGCTGTACGCATGGATCTTATCGGAGAACCGCGCCTCAACCAGATCACATTGGCCGCAACCAATTATCAGGAAGCCGTGCTGTTCTACCGCGCGATCGGCCTGACCCAGATCGTCGATAGCCCTGCCAACGGCTACGCCAGGTTTGAAAGCGAAGGCGGGGTCACTGTGTCCATCTCCACCGGTCACGGTGGAACCGGCGCGGCATCAATATATCTCGAATGCCTAGATGTTGATGCTTACACCGCCATGCTGCGTGAGCACGGCATCGCTTGCCCTGCCCCGGCGGATCAAAGCTGGGGATGGCGCGAAAGCTGGATCACTGACCCTGGCGGCAATCGCGTATGTTTCTATCAAGCAGGCGAAATTCGCCGCTATCCGCCGTGGCGTATTTAGCGCGGCCTACCGGTCCAATTCGTAAAATTCGGCTATATGTTTCCATGCATCTTCAGCAGTTTCGCACCAGTGGAACAACTTTAGATCATCATGATTGATCGTGCCCTCGTCGGCCAAAGCTTCCAGGTCGACAACACGGTTCCAGAAATCCTTGCCAAACAGCATGATCGGGATCGGCTTCATCTTGCCGGTCTGGATCAATGTGAGCAGTTCGAAAAATTCGTCGAATGTGCCGAACCCGCCGGGGAACACCGCCACCGCGCGCGCGCGCAGCAGGAAGTGCATTTTGCGCAATGCGAAATAGTGGAAATTGAGCGAGAGGTACGGCGTAACGTAGGCGTTGGGCGCTTGTTCATGCGGCAGGATGATATTGAGGCCGATCGACTCGGCCCCGGCATCGGATGCACCGCGATTGGCCGCTTCCATAATTGAGGGACCACCGCCGGAACAGACCACAAATTGGCGCTTGCCATCCTCAATGATCGATTTCTCGCTGACCATTTTGGCCAGGCGGTAGGCCTCCTGATAATATTTCGCTTTCTCGGCGAGCTTGTGCGCCACGGCTTTCTTTTCCGGCAGCGCATTGGCCACCAGTTCTTCGGCATTTTCCGGTGAGGGAATACGCGCGGAACCGTACATCACCAATGTCGAGCCGACACCTGCCTCGTCAAGCAGCATTTCCGGCTTCAACAATTCCAGCTGAAACCGGACCGGGCGCAATTCCTCGCGCAGCATGAAGTCTGTGTCGCGGAAAGCGAGCTTATAGGCCGGATGTTCGGTTTGCGGCGTGCTCTCCGGGCAATCTTCAGTAAACCGCGCCTCTTCCTTGGCAGGGTAGAATTTGCGGCCGGAAATGTCGTGATCGGATTTTTTGTTTGTCATGCTGTCCGCATTAGGCGGCTGACCAATTGCGGGCAAGCGAGCAAACGCGCCGGCCTATACAGGCCCTTGCCCAAACGTCTCTGGCGAGCTAGCATCGTATCAAGTCCTCGCGAATATCCGCGAGAGGTTAATGAAAGTACCACAAAATGGCGGATTTCTCTCCGCCGGACAAACATAAAAGGACTGGCCAAAGAGGGGCCGAGAAGTCCGGCAAGGTAGCAGATTTTCGCTACCGCTCCCCCTCCCAGTCCGCCGCCGCCCTTTCTGCCAAGCGTAAGCGCGCTAAAGGCCGTAATCCTGCGCCTGGTGACACGTCATCCGGATATGCGGGCGGGCGCGGCCCGGATACACCCGCATTTCACACGCCGCATCACCGCAAGCAAGCCTATGCCGCGCTCGATCTGGGTACCAATAATTGCCGCTTGCTCATCGCGCGCCCGTCTGGCGAAAACTTCACCGTCATTGATGCCTTCAGCCGGGTGGTGAAATTGGGCGAAGGGTTGGCGATGTCGGGCAAGCTGAGCGATGCCGCGATGGACCGGACATTGGCCGCACTGGAAGTCTGCGCGGAAAAGCTGCGGCGGCGCAATGTCCATCTGGCACGCTCTGTCGCAACAGAGGCATGCCGCCGTGCCGCCAATGGGCCTGCCTTTATCGAACGGGTGAAGGACCATACCGGCATTGCGCTCGACATTATTTCTGCAGAGGAAGAAGCGCGGCTGGCTGTATTGGGCTGCTATGTATTGCTCGAAGGCGGTGAAGGCCCGGCCGTTATTTTCGACATAGGCGGCGGGTCGACCGAGCTCGTGCTGATCGAACCCGGTGACAAAATACCGCGCATCATTGATTGGCAGAGCGTGCCGTGGGGCGTGGTATCGCTGACCGATACAGTTGGGCGGTCAGAAGGCAGCCGGGATCAGCGGCTTGCCAAATATACCGAAATGCGCCGGGTCGTCAGCGAGAGTTTTGCTCCGTTTGCGGATCGGATTGCCGTTCGCGCCTCTGCGGGCCAGGATATCCGTTTGCTGGGTACCAGCGGTACGGTCACCACGCTTGCCAGCCTGCATTTGCAATTGCCGCATTATGACCGGCGGGAAGTGGACGGGCTGATTGTACCTGCCGACGCCATGCGCGGGATCAGCACTATGCTGTCGGAACTCTCACCGGCAAAACGCGGTGAACTGCCTTGTATCGGAACCGACCGGTCTGATCTGGTGGTGGCTGGCTGCGCGATACTGGAATCGATCATGGACATTTGGCCAGCGGTCAATCTGGGTGTCGCCGACCGGGGCATTCGTGAGGGTATCTTGCGCAGCCTGATGGCCGCCGATGCGGAAGGCGAGCAGTGCCGCCAGAATTTGCGCGGTGTCCGCGATGCAAAATGACGCATCATGACCAGACCCGGCAAAGACACCAGTCGGCGCGTCAAAACCGGCAAGGGACGCACTGCCTCGCAAGTGCGCTGGCTCGAGAGGCAGCTCAACGATCCTTACGTCAAACAAGCGAAGGCCGATGGCTACCGTAGCCGCGCAGCCTATAAGTTGATCGAACTGGATGATAAATTCACACTGTTGCACGGTACCCGGCGCATAGTCGATCTGGGCATCGCGCCGGGCGGATGGGCGCAAGTGGTCCGCAAACGGGCACCGAAAGCGGCAATCGTCGGGATTGATCTGCTGGAGACTGACCCGATTGACGGTGTCACCATATTGCAGATGGATTTCATGGACGATAATGCTCCAGCCGTTCTAAAAACTGCGCTCGGCGGGCCGCCTGACCTGGTTCTATCCGATATGGCCGCAAATACAGTCGGGCATAAACAAACCGATCATTTACGCACGATGGGGCTGGTTGAGGCGGCTGCGTACTTCGCCACTGAAACGCTGTCAGACAAGGGAGCATTTGTAGCTAAGGTGCTTGCAGGCGGCACCGATGCTGAACTGCTTGGCTACCTCAAGCGGCACTTCAAAACGGTGAAGCACGCCAAGCCACCCGCCAGCCGGAAAGGCTCCTCAGAATGGTACGTCGTCGCCCAGGGGTTTAAAGGCCGGGAGTAGACACCGCGTGACAGAGCGTGGCAGAGCGCAGTCCCGCAAATAGAGAGCCGGCTAAACACTCCGGCAGAAGCTGCTGCCAGACAGAGTTCACTCGCTCTCGGCTAGCGCAGCGTCGCCTTCTTCTGCTGCATCTTCGACACTGGCCTGAGCGGATGCCATTTCGGCGTCAATCGGCTCTTCGGCGTCAGCTGCTTCAGGTGCAGCAACCACTTCGGGTAATTCCGGGCCGCCGCCGTTGGCAAGCATGTACAGTATCACATTGGCGCGGTCTTCAGGCTTGCCCAGACCGGCGAAGCTCATTTTCGTGCCATTGGCGAAACCGCGCGGGTTTTTGAGCCAGGCATTCATCTCATCAAAGCCCCAATTGCCGCCTTTTTCCGCGAGTGCAGAGCTGTATGCGAAGCCAGAGGCGTGCTTGCCGATCGGCAAACCCAAAATCCCATAAAGGTTCGGGCCAATACCCTGCGCACCGCCTTGATTGATCGAGTGGCAGGCCGAACATTTTGCGAAAACTTTCTCGCCCGCTGCGGCATCACCGGCTGCCAGCAGTTCCGCCAAAGACGGACCGGAGTCCGCGCCTCCGCCCGCATCGGCGACTTCAATAGCGTAGCCCATCACTTCAGGACGTTCTGTATCAAACACTTTCGATGAGATATATGACAGACCCAAAGCGATAATGCCTGCAAACAGGACCCATCCGGAGGCAGTGTTGAAACGATCATCCATGCGTAAATTCCGCGTATACAGTTATTTTGTGTAGCTGCGCCCTAATGATTGCGCAGAGAGACTGCAAGACCTTCCATTGCACCAATTGTTGCACATGCTGCACCGATTAAGGCATTGTGCGCCAGCTTGCGAATATCCGCCTTGCATATTGCCCCGGCGCAATCACGCGGTTAGGCGGTGCGCGATGCACAGCTTTCCCAAACCCGCGCTCGCAATGGTCGAGCAGATGCGACAGGCGGCCTCTGCCCGGCCCGAGCAGGCTGTCGCCTTCCAAGGCTCGCCCGGCGCCAATTCGCACCGCGCGGCCAATGAATGGGCACCTGAATCGCTGCCATTGCCGTGTTTCAGCTTCGCCGACGCAATTGATGCGGTGAAAGAGGGGCGCGCCGGATGTGCGATGATCCCTATCGATAATTCGCACGCCGGACGGGTGGCGGATATCCATTTCCTGCTACCCGAAAGCGGCTTGTCGATTGTGGGCGAACATTTCCTGCATATCCGCCATGCCCTGATGGCTGTTCCCGGTGCGAAGGGGCCGTTAAAGGCGGCCTACAGCCACCCCCACGCGCTGGCGCAGAGCCGCGCGTACCTGCGCGATCGCGGAATGGTGCCGTTGAGCTTCGCCGATACGGCCGGTGCAGCCGCTCATGTTGCGCAGCTCGCCGACGAAAGCGTCGCGGCTATTGCCCCAGTTCTGGCCAGCGATCTTTACGGTCTTGAGATTGTCGAAAACAATGTCGAAGATACACAGGATAATACAACGCGGTTTGTGATTTTGTCACGCCAACCGCTTGATCCCGCAGTTTTAACGGAGGGGACCGTGATGACCACGCTGATCTTCGAAGTGAAAAACATTCCCGCCGCTCTGTATAAGGCGATGGGCGGCTTCGCCACCAATGGGGTCAATATGACCAAGCTGGAAAGCTATCAGAAGGGCACGAGTTTTTCTGCCACGACATTTTATGCGGATATCATCGGCGCACCGGGCGATCCGGCGGTCGACCGCGCGCTGGAGGAGCTCGCCTTTCATTGCAAGGAACTGCGCTTACTCGGCTCCTATCGCCAGGCCCGTGTGCGCGGATGAACAGTCCAGTGGGGTAATCCTCAAAAAGAGGTCAAAAACGCAATAACCAGTCACTTCTATGACTTGCGCGGCCTACTGCGCTCTGCCACCACCGATCGGTGAGCACGGCAGCCCGCCCCATTGCAACAGATGTCTCTGCAAACAGCGGACATTATGGCGCATCCTCTTATCAGGATGTGCGCAGCGATGGTTCCATCCAATATGCCCCGGCTGAACAGCCTGCGCCGCCCGAACCGCCAGGCTGGCTGGCTGATCTGGGCGAATTTCTGTCAGAATTTCTGGGCCCTATTGGTCAAGGACTGGTGTCAATCTGGCCGGTTCTGAAATGGGTTTTGCTGGCCGGTGCCGCAGCACTGCTGGTGTATATTCTATGGCAATTGCTTGCCCCGGTGTTTGGTCGGCAGCCGCACCGCTCGTCTGCTAAGCCAGAGGACTGGGCACCTGAAGAAGGTGAGGCACTGGCATTATTGAGCGAGGCGGACCGGTTGGCTGCTACGGGCAATTATGATGCAGCGACACATCTGTTATTGCAACGCAGCGTCGGACAGATTGCGGCGGCGCGTCCCGATTGGGTGGAACCATCGAGCACTGCGCGCGAACTCGCGGCTTTGCCTGCTCTGCCCGCCGCAGCGCGCAGCGCCTTCGGCATTATTGCCGAGCGCGTCGAAACCAGCATATTTGCGCTGAAAATGCTGGGCAGCGATGACTGGGAAACGGCCCGCGCAGCCTATGCGGACTTTGCGTTGCAAAGTTTGCGCGGAACGCCGCCGTGACCTTCATGGCCGCGGCTCGCACGGGCGCAAGCTTGCAGCCGGGCACCGCCCCGCGCCCATTTGATCCAAAGGTCGTGTTCGGGGTGCTTCTATTCGGGGCCATCGCCTTTGTCGCGGCTCTGTATTTCATCGGAACTGGCCAGACCAATAGCGGTACCAATGACGGTGCAGCACATGGTGCTGGCAAAGGGCTGAACGGTTATGCAGCGATTGCCCGCCTACTCGAAGAAGACGGCCACTCGGTTACGCTGTCACGCAGTCAGGCCAAGCTGAAAGACACCGGCTTGCTGATACTCACTCCGCCCGCTTTTGCCGATGCGCAGGACATTACCTCTACCCTAAACGGACGCCGCTATACCGGACCGACGCTGGTGATTTTGCCCAAATGGTTTGCCAGCCAGACGCGGCCGTCCCTGACCGGCGCAGCACAGGACGGCTGGGTCGCACTCGCAGGAGTATCCACGCCAGGCTGGATCGCCGAGCTGGAGCGTCCGTTCGCAATGTCGGCCGTTATTTCCGATATGTCGCGCGAGCAGATACAGTGGGCCGGGCTCGGGAAAACGGGGCGGCTGCCTGTGCCGGATAAGACAATGTCGCTGCGAGGGGGCGATGTACGACCTCTGGTCACCAACCCTAACGGCGATGCTCTGGCGGGTTATGTGCAGGACGGCGCGCGCCCGGCAGCCGCAGAACCGGAATTTGATGATGATGGCTACCGCATCGACCGCGACGACAATGCCGGTTATGATGACGCTGCTTTTGGCGGTCAATATCATGGCGGCAAATGGCCGGTAATATTCGTCGCCGAACCGGATCTGTTCAACAATTACGGTTTTGCCGATCTGGCGCGCGCTGATCTGGCGCATCAGATTATCCACCTGGCGATGGGCGAAGAGGACCTGCCGATCATTTTCGATCTGACGTTGAACGGTCTGGGAACATCGGAAAATCTGCTGACGCTGGCATTTACTCCGCCATTTCTTGCCGCGACGCTATGCTTGGCCCTGGCAATGATGATTATTGCTTGGCGGGCCTTCCGCCGCTTTGGCCCACCCGTGGCGGAAGGCCGCGCGATCGCACTCGGCAAGGCCCGTCTGGTCCACAACAGTGCGGGGCTCATTCAGCGCAGCCAGCGTTTGCATTTGCTCAAAGGCCCCTATGCCTCAATGATCCGGGAACGCATTGTCGTCGCATTGGCTTTGCGCGCACCCGATGATGCCGCGATTGACAGGGCGCTGGCTAAACGCATGCCGGAGGCGCGGTCTTTTTCGCAGTGCTCCGCCGATTTGCGCAGCGCCCGAAATCCGCAAGAATTGTTACGCGCCGCCGCTGCGCTTAAGTCGCTCGAAAAAAGACTTACCGAAGGATGATCGTCAAATGAGTATGAGTTTAGCCGATGTGCGCAGCATGGCGCGGACCATCCGGAACGAAGTGGGTAAAGCTGTCGTGGGGCAGGACGAGACGATTGATCACTTACTGGTTGCGCTGATCAGTCGGGGCCACGTTCTGCTGGAAGGCCCGCCGGGAACCGCAAAAACTTTCCTTGCACAGTGCTTTACTGCCGCTTTGGGGCTGGATTTTGGGCGCATCCAGTTCACGCCTGATCTGCTGCCGGGAGATATTCTGGGGTCTAACCTGTTCAATTTCCAGACCAGCCAGTTCACTTTGACGCGGGGGCCGATTTTCTGCGAATTGCTGCTGGCTGATGAAATCAACCGTACACCGCCCAAAACCCAGGCGGCCTTGCTGGAAGCGATGCAGGAGCGGCGGGTAACGCTGGACGGTGAAACCCACAGGCTGCCCGACCGCTTCATGGTGGTCGCAACGCAGAACCCGATTGAGAATCAGGGCGTATATCCCTTGCCAGAGGCACAGCTGGACCGCTTCCTTTTCAAACTGATGGTCGATTACCCAACGCTGGAGCAGGAAACCGCCATTGTCACGCGTTTTGGTGATAAAACCGGTCCGCAACGCGCCAATGATTTTGGTATTGCGGCGGTTACCGATCCCAGGAAATTGGGCGAAGCCAGTGCGGCCCTTGCGAGCGTTACAGTGGCAGGAGAGATCACCGATTATATCGTCCGGCTGATCCGCTCGACCCGCGAACATGCCGAACTTTCCAGCGGCGCCAGCCCGCGCGCTGCGGTACTGCTCGCCAATGCCGCGCGCGCGCGGGCGGCATTGGAAGGGCGCGATTACGTGATCCCCGATGATGTCAAAGCCCTTTCGGCATCCGTGCTGCGGCACCGGTTGGTGCTGAGCCCCGCTGCCGAAATCGAGGGGCGCCGCGTGGAAGATCTGGTCGACGGGCTGGTCGAAAGCACGCAAGCACCACGCTAAGGCTCTATCGCGTGAACTTCCCCATCCTCCCCACCGGCCGAACGGCATGGCTGGCAGCATTGGCCGCCCCGGTTGCGATTGTCGTTGCCGCGACCGCGCCGGGTGCGTGGGTCATTGTTCCAGCCGCCGCAGTCAGTCTGATGTTGCTGGTGATGCTGGATGGCACGCTCGCCGGGCGACTGGTTTCGTGGCGGATCATTCACCCCGCCGATTGCGAAGTCGGTGAACCGGTGAAGCTCGGGGCTCTCGCTGAGTTTGCAGGACGTGCGTCAGGCTCTGCGCCGAAAATTGTGCTGCAGGTGGACACGCGGTTGGCGGACACCGGCTGCGCTCAGATGCAGCTGGCATATTCGACTGACGATGACAGCTGGCATGGCGAAATCGAACCCGTGCCAACGCGGCGCGGAACAGCATCGATCGATCAGATGTGGCTGCGCTGGTCCGGTCCGCTGGGGCTAGGGGCGCGGCAGATTACGCACGTGCTGGATCAAGAAATCCGCATTTGGCCTGACCTGTCGCCAATCCGCTCACCCGAATTGCAAAACTATCTCCGCGACGCGCAGTTCGGCCTGATCGCGCGGCGCATACGCGGTGAGGGAACGCAGTTTGAGGCGCTGAGCGAATATCATCCGGGCATGGATCGCCGGCGGATCGACTGGAAAGCCAGCGCGCGCCACACCAAACTTTTTGCCCGAGAAAATGAAAGCGAGCGCAACAACCAGATCGTATTCGCGTTCGATTGCGGACACGCCATGTGCGAACCGGTGGCAGGTTTGCCACGGATAGACCGCGCCGTCACCGCCGCACTTACCGCATCCTATGTTGCGTTGAAAGGCGGTGACCGGGCGGCATTGTTCGGGTTTGCCCGGCGCCCTAAAATGATGACGCCCTTTGTTGGCGACACGCGCGCATTCTATCAATTGCAGTCCGCCGCAGCAGGTCTTGACTATCATGCAGAGGAACCGAATTTCACGCTCGCTCTCGCATCGCTGACCGCGGCATTGCAGCGCCGTTCACTGATCATATTGTTCACCGATTTTACCGATTCAACCGGGGCGGAAATGATGATCGAAAGTGTCGGGCGCCTGGTGGAAAAACACCTGGTTCTTTTCGTCACAATCGAAGACGCAGAACTAGCGGACATGGCAGATATCGAACCGGGCAGTGTGGATGATCTGGCTGTCGCGGTTACCGCTGATACACTTGCCCGCCAACGCGCTATAGTGTTGCAGCGCCTGCGCCAGATGGGGGTTGATATCATCGAAGCGCCGTGGGATCAGATCGGGTACCGGCTGATCGATTCCTACCTTGATATCAAACGCAGCGGGGCGATCGGATGAAGGTGCCCAAACTCGCCATATTCAATCGCGAACATGAAATCGTAACGCCGCCTTCGATCGAACAGGCCGCACTCAGGTCAGACCGGTTCCGGCTTGAGCGCGAGAGCGACTGGCGGCGACTTGAGGGTATTCTTGCGCGGCTGGAAAAAGGCCGTTTGCGCACCTTGCCCGACGAGGATTTGCTGGCGCTGCCAGCCTTATACCGGATGGCCGCATCTAGCCTTGCGGTCGCGCGCGAAACATCGCTGGATGCTGCAACATTATCGTATCTGGAATCGCTGGTGCAACGGGCCTGGTTTCAGGTGTACGGCCCGCGCTACGGCCTGTTTGCCTGGATGCGCAAATTTCTTGGCGGACAGCTTAGCCGCGCGATCCGGGCAATCTGGCTGGACATCTGTATTGCGCTGTTCGTGATGGTCGCGGGCGCGGTCACCGGGTGGCTGCTGGTGGCGCAGGATACAGAATGGTATTTCCGGCTGGTCCCGGGCCAGTTTACCGACAGCCGCGTACCCGGCGCGAGCCGCGAGGTATTGCTGGACACGCTGAAAGTGGAAGAAAGCGCATCGGGGCTGTCTGCTTTTGCGGCGCAGCTATTCACCAATAATGCCGGTGTCTCGATACTCGCCTTTGCGCTCGGGTTTGCATTTGGTATCCCCTCGCTAATGCTGCTGGTCCACAATATGGCGGTGCTGGGGGCGATGCTGTGGCTGTATAACAGTCAGGGGCTGGCGTGGGAATTTGCCGCGTGGCTGAGCGTACATGGGACAACCGAACTATTCGCCATATTGCTCGCCGGAGCGGCGGGAATGCATATCGGACGGAAAATGGCCTTTCCGGGCACACAATCGATTCTGGCCGCAGCAGCACAAAGCGGGCAGCGCGCGGCGCAAGTGATGGTGGGCGTGGTGATGATGCTGATATTCGCGGCATTGCTGGAAGCATTTCCGCGGCAATTGGCTGGCACTGAAGCGCGGGCAACTATCGGCATATTTATGCTGCTGTTCTGGGCCGCGTATTTCTTTTTCTATGGCCGCGAGACGACCTTAAAATCGGGCACCGCGCCATGAGCGCAGCACGTTTGACCCAGCAATCGCGCGAACGGCGTGCCAGGCGGCAACGGGTAATGGTGACACCGGAAGGTGTCGCCTTGCCTCTGACAATAGCATCGCGCGCGAACCGTGCGGGCGCTTTGATGCTCGATTTTCTGCTTCTTGTGCTGGGCACCATAACGCTGACGGTTGCGCTGATATTTATTGCAACAGGTACATTCGTCGAAGCCGGGCTGGACGGTATGCCCGGATCGGCAGAATTTCTGTTCGTGTTCTGGGCGCTTATGTGGTTTATCACCTGGAATGGATATTTCATGTTCTTCGAAATGGGCCCGCGCGGGGCGACCCCGGGCAAACGTATAGTCGGCGTCCGTGTGGCATCGCGCGATGGCGACCGGCTTAGCCCCGAAGCCGTGGTGGCGCGCAATCTGCTGCGCGATATAGAGCTTTTTGTGCCTCTGGTACTGATACTCAGCGCGCCGTCGGGCAGTGGCGGACTGGCGGGATGGGCAGCCGCTGCGTGGTTTTTGGTGTTCCTGCTATTCCCGTTATTCAACAAAGATGCGATGCGCGCAGGAGACGTTATCGCAGGAACCTGGGTCGTTGATGCGCCCAAGCACACGCTGGTTGATACATTGTCTACCCAGGGCGCAGCCGCCGCCGGTTCGAGTGCGGTCACCGGCGTCCAGTACATATTCGGCGATAGCGAACTGTGCGTCTATGGCGAATATGAATTGCAAGTGCTGGAACGGGTTTTGCGCGATGATAAGCCGGAGGCGATTGATGCAGTTGCCGAAACTATCTGCCGCAAAATCGGTTGGAACCCAGGAGCAGGTGATGAGCGCGCCTTTCTGGAGGCATTCTATGCCCAGCTCCGCGCGCGGCTGGAAACCGATATGCGGTTCGGCAAACGCAAAGCCGATAAATTTGCATGATGCCTGATCGCCGCCAGTTCCTCGCCGGATCATCGGCCGTGCTGGCTTCGGCATGTGTCCCGCTTGATACCAGCGCAACCGGCCGGATCACATCAAGGCTGCGGATCATTGAAGCGAGCGCGCAGGGCACGTTAGGTGCGGCAATACTCAATACGGCTACCGGCGCGATCACGACCTATAATGGCGCTATGCGGTTCGGGCATTGTTCATCCTTCAAGCTGTCGCTCGCCGCGATGGTTTTGCAGTTGGATGCCGCCGGAACAATTGATGCTGACGAGCAAATCCGCTGGAGCGCAGACGATCTCATGTTCGTCTCCCCTTTCACCACGCGGCGGTTGGAACAGGGTGCCAGCCTGCGCGAACTGGCCGAGTACACTCAGAAATATAGCGACAATGCTGCGGCCAATATTTTGCTGAAACGGCTTGGCGGGCCAGCGCGGTTGACACGGTTCTGGCGCGCGCTTGGCGATCAAACCAGCCGCCTTGACCGGATGGAACCTGAATTGGGCAATGTTCCGCCGGGTGAAATGCGCGACACAACAACGCCCCGCGCAATGGCCCAAACGCTGGCGACGGTGCTTTATGGTGATGCATTGCCGGAAAACAGCCGGAGCATTTTGAAGCAATGGATGGTCGATACGCCGACCGGACTGGACCGGGTCCGCAAGGGTCTGCCAGACACATGGCGTGCAGGCGACAAAACTGGCACATCGATCTGGCCCGGCATGGGCAGTCTGTATGTCGATATCGGGTTTGCCGAACCGCCGTCACACGCGCCGCTGACATTCGCGGCCTATTACCGCGCGCGGGGCACCCATGCCGCAATGGACCCCGCTTCGCTTGATGTACTGGCGCAAGTGGGCCGCGTGATCCAAAGCATAGCAAGATGATAGGGCCCGGCGATAGGCATAGCTGCTGACAGCGGCGGCCTGTTCAGGAAAATCGCCGCGCCCGGAACAGGCATCAGGAAGGTATCGCCTTACTCGTCTGCAAAGATCGCCACTTCATTCATTCCTTCACTTGTCGCGCGGCCGCGATACATGCCCTGCGTATTGAAGCTGAACACTGCATGCCCATCGGGCGTCACGACAATAACACCGCCATACCCGCCAAGATCTTTCACCTCCGCCATTACGGCATCGACTTCTTCCTGAACCATATCGCCCGCCAGGCCAAACTCGCTGGCATGTACCATATAAGACGCCATACCGTCTTCACCCAGCGGAACGGCGGCTTGCGCTTTATCCATTTCGGCGCGGAACCTATAGCGTAGCCGTGTACAGATTTCCTGCGCCACGCCCACCCGAATGAAATATTCGCCTGTCCCCGTAGCAGACACGGCGCAGGACCGGTTATCGGCATAGGTACCCGCACCGATCACCGGCACATCCCCAATCCGGCCCCAGCGTTTGCCGGTCAGACCGCCGGTAGACGTACCCGCCGCCAGATTGCCGTCCTGGTCCATCGCGACTGCACCAACAGTGCCAAATTTATGATCCACATCCGCTGCGCTCAATAATCGCGCTTTCATCCGTTCCAGCGATTCTAAGCGGCGCTGTGTCGCGAACCATTCTGGCGGAGCCCGCTCCAGTCCGGCATCGCCCGCAAATTCTTCCGCACCTGCGCCGCTCAGGAACACATGGCGGCCATCGCGCATGATCGCATTGGCCAGCAGAATGGGGTTTTTCACTGATGAGATGCCAGCCACCGCACCGGCTTGGCGTGTCTCGCCATCCATCAAGGCCGCGTCCAGCTCGTTCGTGCCCTGCCAAGTGTATACCGCCCCGCGACCGGCGTTGAATTTGGGGTCATCTTCCAGCGGCACAATCGCCGCCTGTACAGCATCCAGCGCTGTGCCGCCATTCTTGAGAACATCTGACCCGGCATCCAAGGCAGCCGCAAGTGCTGCCTTATAGCTGGCTTGCTCCCTCGCTGTCATTGCGCCACGGTCGATCGTGCCCGCGCCGCCATGCACCGCAATGGACCAATCGCCTGTGTCCGCCCTATTTCCATCTTCGGCGCTGACAAATGATGATAATGTCGCTAAGGACAATGCGAAAAATGCGGCCAAAAATGTAAAATGGTGGTTCATAGGGGTGCAATTCTGCGTTAAATGGTGCACTTTACCGGCATTCGGATGCATTTGTCACAATACGCACCAGCAAGGTGTTACGCGCAAATCAATATGGTGCCAATGACGGCACGCACGAACTTCAGGGGATTAGACTTATGCCACTTGGCGATTATCAATTTGATCAGGAGCTAGCACTTAATCTCGCCCTGACCGGCGCGAAGGCGCTTGCGATCCTATTTGTCACATGGCTGCTTGCGAAAGCTGCCAAATGGACATTTGCAAAACTTGTCGACAAGATTTCTCTTCTCCAGCGCGGCACATCGGGTGGTACGTCCGTGGGCGAATCGCTGGGCAAAATCGTGTCGCTGTTTATCTGGCTGTTCGGGCTTCTCGCCATACTGCAGGTGTTTGAGCTGGACGGTGTTGCTGGACCGATCAACAATCTGCTCAACACCATGATGGGTCTGCTCCCCAATCTTATTGGCGCGGGGCTGCTGCTGTTTATCGGTTTGATGGTGGCGGGTATTGTGCGCGATATCGTCGTCACAGCGATGCAAACTGTTGATTTGGACAAATGGGCGAACAAGGGCGGCGTCGATAATGTTACCGGGAACACGACTATCAGCAGGACCATCGGGACTGTCGTTTACGTTCTGATTGCCATTCCAGTGGCCATAGGCGCTCTGGGCGTGCTGAACATCGCCGCCATCTCGGTTCCCGCGACCGAAATGCTTGGCATGATCTTGGGCGCAATTCCCAACATTATCGCTGCGGGTATCTTGCTCGGCGTTGGGTACATGATCAGCAAATTCGCCGTCGGTATTCTGACAGATTTGCTGTCAGGCCTCGGCATTGATCGCTCGGTTGATGCGATGGGACTGCTTCCAGCAAGCACCAGCGCATCCAATGTCATTGCGCGGATCGTACAGATCGCGATTATTCTGTTCTTTGCCATTGCTGCGACGAAACTGCTCGGCTTCCCTGAATTGACCGCTATTCTGGACCAGATTCTTGAACTCGGCGGCAGCGTGATGTTTGGTGCGGTCGTGATCGGGGTTGGCTTCCTGATTGCCAATCTGCTTTCCCGTATCGTTGGCGGGGCCAGCGATGCCAGCCCCGCAGCTGGCATAGTGCGTTATGCGACGATCCTCCTCTTCACATTTATGGGCCTGCGTTTCATGGGTGTGGGCGAAGAGATCGTGGATATGGCATTCGGCGCATTGGTTATTGGCGGCGCAGTTGCCGGTTCGCTCGCATTTGGTCTTGGTGGCCGCGATTGGGCAGCCAGGAAGCTGGAGCAAATGGACGGTGATGCGCTGGCAAAGGCATCGGCTAAAGCACCGGCCCAAACACCGGCTAAGGCACCGGTCAAAAAGCCTGCACCGCGCAAAGCGGCACCCAAAGCGAAATAAACGCATTGGAATGGCCCTTCACAACAAGGGACCGATAGAGGTAGGGGCGCAGGGTAATGATCCTGCGCCCCGCTTTTTTGGAAGACATACCCGCCCTTGCAGAACTGGGCCGCACCAGTTTTTGCGAAAAATTTGCGCATCTGTATTCAGATGAAGATCTCGCCCGCTTCCTGCAGCAAGTCTATTCGGTCAGCGGCGTTACCGGTGATTTTCACGAACCCAACTTCGTCTATCGGTTGGCAGAGGACACCACCGGCCTGATCGGCTATTGCAAAATCGCCATTGAAAGCGGCTATTCCGAATATTCAGACGCGAAGAGGCCAATGGGCCTGTATCAGCTCTACACTGCCCCCGGCCGCACGGGGGAGGGCATCGGTGCCGCGCTGACCGATTGGGCATTGGCTCAGGCGCGTGAACATGCCGCCGATGCGGTGCAACTGTCAGTCTATAGCGAGAATTACGGTGCACAGCGGTTCTATAAACGCTACGGTTTCCAAAAAATTGCGGATATCGGTTTCTGGGTCGGACAGCAGCGCGACGCAGAGTTTCTGTACGAGCTGAGACTGAATCCATAACCGCCTGTTCAGGAGTGAATTATGAGCAATTTTGGCGCGGCCAGCACCGCTGACGACGTTCTTGAAGGCCAGGATCTGACAGGAAAACTGGCATTTATCACTGGCGGTGCATCGGGTCTGGGCCAAGAAACCGCCCGCGCTATGGCCGCCAAGGGAGCGCAGGTGATTATCGCGGGGCGCGATCCGGGTAAGCTGGGTGAGGCCGCAGCCGCAATCAGGGAAGGCAGCGATAGCGTTCTGGTCGAAACGATCCTGTGCGATCTCGCTTCGCTGGACAGCATCCGCGCATGCGCCAAATCCGCCGCCTCCCGTTTTGACCGGATCGATCTGCTGATCAATAATGCAGGTGTAATGGCCTGCCCCTTTGCCAGAACAGCGGACGGTTTTGAAATGCAGTTCGGGACCAACCATATCGGCCATTTCCTGCTAACCAATCTGCTCATTCCGCTTATTAAGAAAGGGGACCAACCCCGCATCGTCAACCTGTCCAGCCGCGGCCACCATCTCGATCAGGTGGATCATGATGACCCGCATTTTGACCATCGCGACTATGAAAAATGGGCCGCTTATGGTCAGTCAAAAACCGCCAATATTCAGTTCACCGTCGGGCTGGAGAAAAGTCTCGCTGAGCACGGTATCCATTCCTACGCTGTGCATCCCGGCGGGATAATGACCAATCTTGGCCGCCATATGACTGACGATGACATGAAATGGATGATGGCGCGTTTCAAGTCCGAAGGCGGCGATGGGCCCAAGCTGAAAACGATCCCCCAAGGCGCGGCCACCACCTGCTACGCCGCCACAGCCGCCGAACTTGCCGGTACCGGCGGCGTCTATTTGGAGGATTGTCATATTGCCAAGGTGGATGATACCGACACAAATGGCAGCGTCCGGTCCTATGCGCTCGATCCGGTCAAGGCTGAACGGCTGTGGGACATATCCCAAGCGATGGTTGGCGAGAGTTTCGCCTATTGATCATGCGTCCAGAAACGCTTTTACCACGGCGAATGTATCCCTGGCCTCGCGCGTAAAGGTCAGCGCCATATAGACATGCGGGCTGCCTTCATATTCATACAGCTGGGCCGGCACGCCTGCCGCCCGCGCTTTGGCGGTAAAGGTACGGCTGTCGATCACGAACAGATCATGCCGCCCCTGGAAAATCGCGATGGGCGGCAGGCCCGCCAGGTCCGCGAATAGCGGGCTGGCATAGGGATGGTCGGTGCCGCGGTTCCCGGCCCACCAGCGTCCGAGTAAAATAATGCTGTCCACATCCAGCATCACATCGACATCATTGATCGCCCGGGCTGCCGGATCTCTCAAACCCATATCGAGCCAGGGCGCGAAGGGGATGAGCTTAGCGGGCAGAGACTTGCCTGCATCGCGCCGCTGCAAGGCCAGCGACAGCGCCATATTGCCGCCCGCACTGTCACCGCTTAACGCGATTTTATCGTCACCCCATTCGGCAGCGACTTTCTCATACACCGCGTCCGCCTGCTTGTTGGCCGGATGATAATCATGTTCGGGAACAACATTGTAAAGCGGGACGGAAATACTCGCGCCGGTATGTTCGGCCATCGCTGCCACCAGCGGCCAGTGTTCCTTGAACATCGGCAGAAAAAAACCGCCGCCGTGCCAGTAGATGATATGCCACTCACCCCTGCCCGCTTTGGGATGCAGGGTGACCACCGCCTGCCCTTCTGCTTCCCAATGTTCAACCTGAAAGCGCGCATTGAAGCGGCCCGGCATTGGCGCATCGCGCGGGGGTTTGCGAATGGGAACACTGGCCCTGATCGCTTGCGCATCGCCAAAATCGCTGCCGCGTTTGGCAATTATCCATTCCATCAACCGCATACGCAGGCTGGGTTTGGCAAAACGTAATTCGAAAGGCTGCTCGGCGCTCACGCATCATCTCCCTGTGGTGAAGGCAGAGAGCGGCATTGGCGGCCAAAGGTCAAGCGCGGCGAACGCTTACGCCCTGCACTCTATCGGGAGACAGAGGCAATCAAACCATTATGCAGCCAGCGGCCAAACATCGCCCCGGCCTCTGCAATCGCGGCAGCTTCGCCCAGCCTATCGAGCAGGAACGCGCACATCTCGCCGTAAGACGCGCCGCCAGTTACCAATTGCAGGGCCTGGCCTTCCATTTCAGATCCAGCCATAAATACCGGCTTTTCGCCCTCGCGCCATAGGATCAAGCTCGCGGGGTCGATCGGTGCGATCTGCGGATGGCTGACCGCATCATTGCTGCCAGCATGATCACCGGCACTATCATGGTCAAGATACGTCCACAGCGCAGTGATGTCATGCCGGACAGTGCGGTGGGCGGTGCCAGGCAGAAAAACGATCCGCAGCGCGCCCCAGTCATCCTCGCTGAAAGATGCTGCCAACCGCTCAAAATCTGCTGCTGTCATCGGCTGGACATCAGCCGCCACATAGGCCCGGTGCATCGCCCATTCGAGCCAGGCCAGCTCTGCCACTTCGGGATTATCAGCAAATAGTTCTGCCAAAATCTCGGAAAAGCCGTGGCCTGCATCATCCAAAGTCCAACCACAGGGCGGGCTGTGGATCAGATGATGCGCCGCAGCCTTACGGAAGCCGTCATCACCCACCCATTTCGCAGTGCGTTCATAGGTTTCGCGCAAGGCGCCGACCAGCCGTGCACGGTAGGTATTGCGGTAGATATCCAGACCGGCAGCATGGCTGTCCGTCCAGCCACCGGGCAATGCGCGGCCGTCCTCCAGCACATGCGCCATGATGTCCCGCTGGCGCTGAGCCAATGAATGCGCGCCTACCACTGCACAGCGGCCGCGTGCTGGGCCGGCGGGTCCACCAAAGTCCGTGCGCGGCCCAGCTCCGTCAGTAACTCGCTTATCGCCGGAATATCGCCATCGCGCTCGATCATGACAGCAACATCGCCCAGTAACAGGCGCGCTTTGGTATAAAGCTGCCATACGCCGTCACATACTGGCTGGTCATGCGTATCAATTTTGATCTCGCCATCAGTGTGACCGGCCAGATGTACCTGCCGCACGCGGTCCGCAGGAAGCCCGGCGATATAGTCATCAGCAGAAAAACCGTGATTATGCGCGCTGACATAGATGTTGTTGATATCGAGCAGCAGATAGCACCCGCTGCGCAGAGACATGGCGGAAATGAATTCCCATTCGGTCATATCATCTTCGGGAAACACCATATAGCTGGACGGGTTTTCAAACAGCATCGGCCGTCCCAGCGTTTCCTGCGCATGATCGATATTGTCGCACACCACATCCAGCGCCTCTGCCGTATAAGGCAGCGGCAAGAGATCATGGCTGTTATGCGCGCTGGTCCGCGTCCAGCATACATGGTCCGACACCCACAGCGGATCGATGCGGTTCGCCAGCATTTCCAGCCGCGCGAGATATTCGCAGTCCAGCCCGTGCGCCGATCCGATGGACATTGATACACCGTGCAGAATCACCGGCATTGTCGCGCGGATATCTTCCAGTGTGCGCAACGCGCTGCCGCCATCGACCATAAAATTTTCAGATATGACCTCGACAAAATCCACCGGGACATCGCCGCGCAGAAAATGTTCATAATGTGGACGGCGCAGACCCAACCCAAACCCGGAAAAAGATGCGATACTGCTCATGAAGCGTCCTTGTTTGTAATGACGGCCCGGTGGTGTGTGGGGGAGGGTTGGATAACCACCAGGCCGCCAAAAACCGGCCAGACGGATGCCTGGCCAATTCAGCCATATCTCTGCGCTGATCCCGGCTCCCCGCCGGCCAGCGCCTGAACAGTCTCATGCCGTTTCAACAGTCTCGTCCAGGTTTCGTTTTATTCTGCACATGTCCGCATGGGACACCCGCTTGTTCGGCGGCCCAGGGAAAAGGTTACAGATCGTCTTGAAGATAAAACTTTGCGCAAATGTGTAACGCTTCGCCGGTCACCGCCGAACTCCATGATGTTCCCGGCACATACCGGGCCAATCGCAGAGCCATTCTGAGGATTTGCGATAGTGCGATCATCAAGGAGAATAAGGATGAACAAGAACTCAGTAGCCCGCATCGCCGGTCTCGCTCTGGCAGCAAGTGTCACAGCCGGCCTGACCATATCCCCGGCAGCAGCGCAAAGCGGCGCGAAAGAAAAATGTTACGGCGTTGCCAAGGCCGGAAAAAACCATTGCGCAGCAGGGCCAGGTACAAGCTGTGCGGGTACATCAACGCGCGATTATCAGGGTAACGCCTGGTCGCTGGTCGCCAAGGGTACCTGCGAAACGATCAAGACACCCAAAGGCAACGGCTCATTAAAGCCAATCCGCCGCTAGGTTCTGGCCGCGATACAGCAGGAAACGAGCCATGCAGCGCATTACTCACCTATACGACCGGACCACCGGATTTCTTTCCGGGCGCATGATGGAAAGTTTTGCGTTGCTGCTCACCCGATTGGCTTTGGCCAGCGTATTCTGGCGATCGGGCAGGACCAAAGTGCTGGAGGGAACCGCGTTGGAAATCGACGAGACTCAGTATTTTCTGTTTGAAGAATTCGGCCTGCCCGGCCTTTCGCCCGAAATCGCGGTCCCGCTTACAACCTATGCGGAACACGCCTTTCCCATTCTGCTCGTACTCGGCATTGCCACGCGCTTTGGCGCGGCTGCATTGCTGGTCATGACGATGGTCATCCAGATTTTCGTCTTTCCCGAAGCGTGGTGGGCGGTCCACAGTCTATGGGCTGCAATGGCACTGGTTTTGATCTCTCGCGGGGCAGGGATGTTTTCTTTGGACGCCGCTGTAACCAAATTGCGCGGTTAACCGAAAGGCACTGTGACGCAGCCCGGTTCTTAGACATAACCCTGACGGAGTGGGAGGGTCCGATGATAGCAGATGAAGCAACAATGGCGCGGCTGATGGTCTCCTCGCAAAAGGGGGATGCACAGGCCTACACTGTCCTTCTTACCGAAGTGCAATTGTGGCTGGAACGGTATTTTCGCCGCCGCTGCCCGCCTGCACAATTGGATGATCTGGTCCAGGAAGTGCTGATGGCAGTGCACAATAAACGCGCCACCTATGACGCAGCCAGGCCTTTCATGCCCTGGCTTGCTGCCATTGCGCGGTACCGGTGGATCGATCATTTGCGTAAAGTGTACCGCAACGAAGAAGATACGCTGCAAGATTTCGATGCGGCTGAAGACAGCGATGAAGAGGCGGTTCTGGCGCGGATGAGCCTGGAGCGTCTGTTTGTCCAAATTCCAGAGAAGCAGTCGGCAGTGATCGCTATGGTCAAGATTGAAGGCCTGTCGATCAAGGAAGCAGCCGATAAAAGCGGTCAGACAGAATCTGCCGTGAAAGTGAATATACATCGCGGCCTGAAGAAAATGTCCGCGCTAATCGAGAAGGCAGAATAGATATGACACCCGACCGGAAAAGGGCCGCCCCCAATCCGCTGATCGAACAGATGGCCGCAGACTTGCAGCCTGTGCGCGCGATCAAGTTCCGCGATGGCGCAATCCTTGTCGCTCTGACTGTCATGATCACAGTTCTGGGTGTCGAGGTGTTTGACGGCCTTTGGCGTGGAATCATGAACGGACAGGCATCGCCATTTTTCATTATCGGTAATGGGCTGCTGTTGATTCTAGGCGTTTCGAGCGCCAACAGCGTGCTGAAAATGGCCACACCGCGAGTCGGCAATAGCCATGACGGGCCCAAATGGGCGATGGCAATGGCGGCAGTGTTGCCGCTGGCTGCGTTCATCACTCTGGCCGGCCACGATCACGGCATATCCGCGCTCGATGACCCTTACGGGCTGACCTGCTTCCTATCCGGCCTGATCGCTTCAATTCTCACCGCAGGCGCGCTGATCTACTGGCTGCGCAAGGGGGCACCGGTTTCGCCCAATATCGCCGGTTTGCATATCGGTGTGGCATCAACCGCCCTGGGCTCGGTCGCTTACGGTCTGGCATGCCCGATCGACGGTGTCGTCCACCTTGGCCTGTGGCATGCCGCGCCGGTAGTGGTTGGCGCAATTATCGGGCGCTATGCATTGCCGCCGCTGCTCCGCTGGTGAGACAGCCAGCGACAGGAAAGATTGGTTGGTCCTGACATGATAGATAAAGGCTCTGCTGCTTCTAATGCAGCAGAGCCTTTTTTGCCGGCTTAGCGGGATGCGGGCTGCGAGCTGCGGATCGCAAGCCGCTTAGCCGCATTGTCGTCACCCGTTTTCCTTCCCGATCTTGACTGGCGTGTTGAATCGCGTCCTGAATGTTTCTGCGCCGATATTTTTGCGCGCATGTTTGATCTCGCAAAACCGCTCAAGAGCCGCCATATGGGTGCGTGGCAATATTGCCCACTCAAACCGTAAATGCGGCAGGTGTGACCTTTTCAAATATTTGCGTTAGGACATTTTTTCATGTGTCACTTGCAGCAAGGAAACGAGCAGTCAAAATGAATGACATTCGCCCGTGGCGGACAATCGAACGCCGCCAATGCCGCCAGATCATGGTCGGCGATGTTCCGGTTGGCGGCGATGCACCGATCACTGTGCAGACCATGACCAACACGCCGACCGAAGATGCGGTGGCAACGCTCAACCAGATCCAGCGGTGCGAAGATGCGGGCGCGGACATCATCCGCGTATCCTGCCCAACAGAGGAAGCCACGGCAGCGTTCGGCAAAATCACCAAAGCCGCGCGTATCCCGATAGTGGCGGATATCCACTTCCATTACAAACGTGCTTTGGAAGCTGCCGATGCTGGCGCTGCGTGTTTGCGGATCAATCCTGGCAATATTGGATCGAGTGCGCGTGTGGCCGAAGTCGTCCGCGCCGCCAAAGCCAATGGCTGCGCGATTCGTATTGGCGTGAATGCAGGCAGTCTGGAAAAGGACTTACTCGAAAAATATGGCGAGCCCTGCCCCGAAGCTCTGATTGAAAGTGCGCTCGACCATATCAAACTGCTGCAAGATCACGATTTTCACGAATTCAAAGTCGCAGTGAAAGCGAGCGACGTATTCCTCGCCGTTGCCGCCTATCACGGGCTGGCCGATGCGGTGGATTGCCCGCTGCATCTGGGTATCACCGAAGCGGGCGGATTGATCGGCGGCACGGTCAAAAGCTCAATCGGGATGGGCAGCCTGCTGTGGGCCGGGATTGGCGATACGATCCGCGTATCGCTCTCGGCAGAACCAGAACAGGAAGTTAAGGTTGGCTTTGAAATGCTCAAGGCGCTCGGACTGCGGACCAGAGGCGTCCGCGTTGTATCCTGCCCCAGCTGTTCCCGCCAAGGGTTTGACGTGATCCGCACGGTCGAGGCATTGGAAGCGCGGCTCGAACATATCAAGACCCCGCTCTCGCTCTCGGTCCTCGGCTGCGTCGTCAACGGCCCGGGCGAAGCGCGCGAAACCGATATTGGTCTGACCGGCGGGGGCAGCGGCAAGCATATGGTCTATCTGTCCGGCGTTACCGACCATACCGTGCAATCGGACGATATGCTCGATCACATTGTAGAATTGGTGGAAGCCAAAGCCGCTGCCATTGAAGCTGGTGAAGCGACCGCATTTGACCCGCACACACACGACACCGCGGTTCTGGGCTGAGCAATCATATAAAAGGAAATCCGGTTTGACCGATTTTGAAACCGACTATCTCGTAATCGGCGCTGGCGCGGTCAGTCTGGCATTTGTCGACACGCTGCTGGATGAAGACCCCGATTGCCATGTCACAATGGTCGATATGCATGCCAAACCCGGCGGACATTGGAACGATGCCTATAGCTTCGTCGCATTGCACCAGCCGAGCGCCTTTTACGGAGTCAACTCGATGGAGTTTGGCGGTGACGTGGTGGACGATCACGGGCCCAATAAGGGCTTGTTTCCGCTGGCGGGCGGTTCCGAAATCTCTGCCTATTTCGAAACGCTGATGAACCGGCGTTTCCTGCCCAGCGGGCGGGTCAGCTATCATCCCCTGTCGAAATATCTCGGCAAGGATGACGGTATGGTCGGCACGTTCAAATCGATCCTGTCGGGCAAAGAAACAAAGGTCAAAATTCGCCGCAAAGTGATTGACGGAACATTCTACAAAACATCCGTCCCCGCAACGCACAGCCCGCAATATGATGTAGCGGAAAATACACCGCTGGCGATTCCCGGCGATCTCCCCAAATTGTGGATGCGCGGGGATGATCTGCCCGGCCACTATGTGATCGTTGGTGCTGGCAAGACAGCAATGGATGCCGGTGTGTGGTTGCTGGAGGCAGGGATCGATCCCGGCCAGATCAGCTGGGTTTGCCCGCGCGACAGCTGGTTGATTAACCGCAAATACACCCAGCCGGGCCCTGACTTCTTCGAAGGTGTGGTGGGCAATATGATCGCGCAGTTGAACGCTGCTGGCAAAGCTGAAACCGGCGATGATATGTTCGAAATTCTTGGCCGTGATGGTTACATGCTCCGCATTGACGAGAGTGTGAAACCGCAAATGTTCCACTATGCCACCATATCCGAAGGCGAAGTGGAGCGTTTGCGGACAATCAAACATGTCATCCGCCGGGGCCGCGTTTCCGCGGTCGCGCCTGGCCGCATGGTTTTTGCCGATGGCGAGGAAACCGTACCCGATAATGCGCTGTTTATCGATTGTACAGCGACCGCCGTACCGTTTACCGAAAGCCGCGTCCACGGTCCGCAATTCCGCGGTGATACGGTTGTTCTGCAACCGATCCATGTGCCGCTGGTAACGCTGAGCGCGGCGCTCACCGCTTTCCTTGAGGTGACTTTCGATACTGATGAGGAAAAGAACGCGCTTGGTATCCCCTCCCCGCTGACCGATACGCCCAACACTTATCCGCTGGGTATGCTGACCAATTTCATGAACCGCGGGGCGTGGTCGAAAAACCCGAAAATCGCGGCGTGGCTGTCAAAAGCGCGGCTTGACCCCACCGGTACAACTGTCGCCAAGATGATGGCGGAAGGTGATCCGCGCCTGGCAGTGATGAGCGGATTTCAGGACGCCCTTGAAGTCGGTATTCCCGGTTTGCAGCGCCTAGCCGTGGCAGCCCGGGCGGAGCATCAAAACCGATGAAGAGCGGACCCTTCCTGTTGGCGGCGGGCGCGCTGGTGCTGGGCGGCTGCGCTGCGACCGGTCCGAGCGCGCCATCGCTGACAAGACAGGCCGCGGACCATCCCGAAGCGCGTATCTATGACACATCGCATGATGCCAATGCCGCTGTGGATGCAGCTCTTGCCCGGGCGGCAGAGCGCACGGTCAACGTGCTGCTGGTTCTGGGTGCCAATTGGTGCCACGACAGCCGCGCTTTTGCCGGGTGGATGGAAACGCCGCGGTTCAAGACGCTCACCGATGCGCAGTACGAGCTGGTCTATGTCAATGTGGGGATCCCCCAAACCGGGGATGGACATAATCTGGATATTGCCAGCCGGTTCGGGGTGGAGGATATCAAAGGCACGCCGACAGTATTGCTATTGTCTTGGGATGGTGTCCTGCTGAACGGTGATACCGCCAAAAGCTGGCGCAACACCGCGAGCCGGAGCGAGAATGCCATTTTCGACGAACTGGCGCTGATGGCAACGGCACAGAGCATCGTGGACTAAACTGCTGCTTCACGTTGTCCATCACGCCGATTACATGGCGCCTGCGCCGGAACGCGGGACGTTCAAATTCGATAAGTATTATCTGGTCATGGAAGCGTTGCGGGCAAGCGGCCATCCGGTCCTGGAACACAGCCCGCCGCCAATGCCCCGCGCCTGGCTGGAGGCGGTTCATTGCCCCGATTATGTCGAACAAGTCTTCACGTCCACCGTACCAAAAGACAAGGAACGGCGCATCGGCTTTCCGGTGACGCCGCATATTGCGAGCCGCGTACGGCACACCAATGGCGGCACCTGGCTCGCTGCGAAACTGGCGGACCCGCATGGCTATGCCGCCAATAGCGCGGCGGGCAGCCACCATGCATTATACGATACTGGCGCGGGATATTGCGTCTTCAATGATCTGGCCGTGGCGGCGAACCGATTGATTGCTGAAGGCGATGCCCGGCGCATCTTGATCGCTGATCTGGATGTGCATCAGGGTGACGGTACCGCCAGCCTGACAGCCCGGAATGAGGATATATTCACTTTCTCCATGCATGCGGAAAAAAACTTCCCAGTGCGCAAGGCACGTTCCAATTGCGATGTGCATTTGCCCGATGATTTGGACGACGATGGCTATATGGCCGAGCTGGCCCGGCACTTGCCCGCCATCCTCGACAGTTTCGCACCCGATCTGGTACTGTACCAGGCGGGCGTCGATCCGCACCGCGAGGACAGGCTGGGCCGCCTGGCGCTCAGCGATGCCGGACTGGTTCAGCGGGACCGCTATGTCGTGGCTCAAGCCCGTTCGCGCGGGTTGCCGCTCGCCAGTGCGCTCGGCGGTGGTTACGGAGCAGATCAGCGCGCCGTCGCCGAACGTCATGCGCGTTCCATGATCGCAATGGCGCAGGAAAATGCCGTTTACCCGCGCTTAAGCCGTCCGGCGTAAATATCGGGACATGCTCAACCGGATTATTGCCTTTAGCGGGGTGACGCTTATCGCCGCTTTCATTCTGACCCCGTCTAAGGGAGAGGACCCTGCCGACCTGGCAAACGGTTCAGCCAGCATGACCGCATCGGGCACTGCGGGCCAGCCCGCCAGCAATGGCTGGTACGCAGGGGTTCACACGCTGACCCGCAGCGGTGACGGGCATTTTTACGCGCAGACCGAAATCAATGGCGTGTCTTTGCGGCTTCTGGTCGATACCGGTGCCAGCGTCGTGGCGCTGACGGCGGATGATGCGCGCGATGCGGGGCTCACTTGGAACCCTGCCGATGTCAGCCTGATTGGGCGCGGGGCAAGCGGCGATGTCTACGGGGTATCGGCTGTGATCGACACGATTGATCTTGGCGGCATCACCCAGAGCAATGTGCAGGCGGTGATCATTCCAGAAGGCTTGGATACATCCTTGCTTGGCCAGTCATTCCTGTCAAAAATCAAATCGGTCGAGATCGTCGGCGGCCAGATGGCGCTAGAAAACGGATGATCCCGCCCCGGCGTTTGGCCGCATTCCGGCGCGGCTCGTCACCAGTAGAATTGTGCCCCCCTTTTTTCTGTTCATCCCCCGCACAAGGCCTGTTATATAAGATGGCAAGATGAACCGACGCGATCTCATAATTCGATCTGCTGCCGCCGGAGCGTCTTTGGCCATGCCGGCCATGCTGGCGGCGCAGCCGCGCACCGGCCCCGTCCGCAATATCAAACTCGCGCAAATCGCCAAGCAAGCCCAGGCAAAGGCTGGCGATAAACTGTGGCGCAATGACTATGTGGGGATTGCCGATTTCGGTCTGCGTTCATCAGAGCCGCGTTTCCATGTCGTGAATATGGAAGCTGGCACCGTGGCATCCTATCTGGTCAGCCACGGCGACGGGTCCGATCCTGAACATGACGGATGGCTTAATTGGTTTTCCAACACGCATGGATCGCATTGCACGAGCAAAGGCAGCTATGCGACCTATGGCTGGTACACAGGCCGGTTTGGCACATCGATCCGCCTGGACGGTCTGGATGAAAGCAACTCCAACGCGCTTGACCGTGCGATCGTGATGCACCGTGCCAAATATGCCGAAAAGGATCATCTGGATCGTTGGGGCCGCCTTGGCCGGTCCAACGGGTGTTTTGCAATGGGCGATGCTGATTTCAAGCTGGCTTTGCTGACGCTTGGCGGCGGGCGCGTGATCCATGCCGACAGCCTGGGCCTCCAGGAAAATGGCGATATCATCATGCCGCCAACGACCGAGGCACCGGTTGATTTAAAAATTCTGCAGCGCGATATGCCAACCGCGGCGGAGCGCGCCAACCCGGGCGTGTTCTAAGCGCCCCGCCTTCCCACCCGGTCGACGTTGCAGCCGGTTATCCGCATATACGATCAGACAATATCGCGCGGGTCATTCTCAATCGGGATAATCTGTTCGCCGGTCACGCGGCTGCGGTTTGGAACCCGCGCCTCTTGGAAGCTGCTGAGCACGGCAGCGTCGCGGCCGTAAATATCCTCAAAAGTGGTCAAATCGCCATTAATGTCCTGCGCCATCGTGAAATAGGTGATGTAGGCGGGTATGGTGTTGTTGAACGGCACTTTGGTATATTTGCCGGACTTCAGTTTTTCCACGCCTTCATCGGCAGTAAGCCCGCCTTGCAAAATAGCCAAAGTGATCGCGAGAGTCGTGGCATTCTCTGTCCGGATACAGCCATGACTGAGCGCCCTGCGGGCATTCTTGAACAAGTGCCGCGAGGGTGTGTCGTGGAAGAAGATGGCATGGCGGTTGGGCATGTCGAGCTTCATCAGGCCAAGCGAATTGGTTGGTCCAGGCTGCTGCACGACTGATACCCAGCCATTGGCACCGCGAGTAGCGGTATATCCGGCCCGGCGCGCCCATGCCGGATTGTTGAGCACGCGGGCACCAAGGCCCTCCCCCTTCACGATGGATTGCGGCACTGTCCAGGTCGGGTTGAAAATCACGCCTTCGACGCTTTCTGCCAATTGCGGCGTCGCTGTTCGGCCCGGCTTGCCGACCACTGTTCGGTAAGTGCGGATAATCTTGTCATTTACGGTCAGACGCAGCTGGTATTCAGGTACGTTTGTCATCAGATACTGGCTGCCCAAATCACGCGGAAGCCATCGCCACCTGTCCATATTCGCCTGGATCAATTTGTACCGCTTCGTGCCCGCCTGGCTCTTGGCGAGTTCCAGCTTCATCCGGAAATAGTCGGGATGTTCGGGCATGATGCGCGCCAGCACACCGGCCATGTCGCCGCTGGCCAGGGCATCGGACATCAATGTCTCGGTCGGATACCGGTCAACATCAGGATCGAGAACAAACCATTGCTTGCGCCCATCCATCGGCGTGCGGCCATCGCGCAGATCCTCGACCAGGAAAGCAAAAGACTTGCTGGCGACTGCGTTGAGATTGGCATTTGGCGTATCAGCGTCAGGGGCTCCAACGCTGATCGCGGTGCTGATCGCTGCACGCAACCCGGCCAGATTGTAATCCGCCGGATTGAGACCGTCTGCACCGATGCCTTCGATGATTGCGGCGAGCGCGCGGGCATGGTCGATATCCCAATTCTGGACGGGCGACAGATCCGGTTCCGCCATTGCATCAATGGCCTGCACCACAGGGTCCGAAACGACCGCATCAGGAGCGACTTCGATAGCTTCCTGCTGAATTTCGGGTGTTTGCGGCAGCAGATTTTCAGGCGCGGCATTCTGCGCTCCTGAATTGGCGGGCAACATCGCTGCCGCCAAAGCCACGAAGGAAACCTGTATCGCCCGTTTGGTATTGAAAATCGTAATCACTGCGCGTCCCACCAGTCTGAAATCGAATATTGTCATCTATATAGCACAGTTTTGCCGCAAGACGAGGGCAGCATCAACTGTCATGCCTGACTGCCTGCTGAATTATGCCGGACTATTGCCGATAAACCGCAGGTGACGGCTGGGGATCGCGGTTCTATAGCGCCGCCATGCCTGATAACCGCGCCTTCCTGCCGATTGTGGCTGCCTTGATGGCGATTGCCTCCCTATCTTTGATGGATGCTTTCATGAAAGGCGCGGCCTTGGCAGCGGGTGCCTATAGTGCTGCGGTTTTCCGGTCGGCCATTGCAGCGGGTATGATAACGCCCATATGGTTGATGCGGGGCAGTAAGTGGCCGGTCTTCGCTGTGCTGAAAATTCACCTGCTGCGCGGGACAGTGTCGGCTTTCATGGCGCTCAGCTTCTTTTATGCACTGACCAAGCTGCCAATTGCAGAAGCGATCGCCATTTCCTTTATCGCGCCGCTTGTCGCGCTGTATCTCGCAGCCATTCTGCTGGGTGAAACCATCCGGCATGAGGCAGTGCTTGCATCGGTTCTGGGCTTTGCCGGATCGATGATTATCGTTGGCGGGCGATTGGGTGCAGCAGATTTCGATCTCGAAACGCTGAAAGGTCTGGCTGCGTTGCTATTTTCCGCTCTGCTCTATGCCTGGAATTTCATCATCATCCGCAGACAGGCACTGGTGTCCAGCCCTCTGGAGGCCACCGTGTTTCACAGCAGCGTGGGTGCATTCGTGCTGTTGCTGGCGGCCCCGTGGTTATTAACCCTGCCCGCTGTGCCGGTGTACGCAGATATTGCCGCTGCCGCTGTGCTGACGATTGGCGGTTCGCTGGCGCTGACCTGGGCCTATGCCCGGGCCGAGGCGCAGGTGCTGGTCCCGCTGGAATATACCGGCTTTCTGTGGGCCGGGCTGTTTGGGTGGTTATTCTTTCAGGAAACCGTGACCATCAGCGCAGTCATCGGTACAGCCCTGATTGTTTGCGGATGCTGGATTGCGGCGCGGCATAGCGCCGAGCAGGCCCGCCCTGAACACACTGCGATGTAGGGTCAGCAGCTAGCGGGCAACGAACGCCTCCTGCGCCGCGCGTTCTGCCGGATCGCCAGCAAAGGCCGCTGCTGCACCAAAGCACAGAACGACTGCGGTCACCGACCCCAGCACGCCCATGCGCAACTGGTGCAATGATCGCCGTGAAGTGTCCGTATTTTCGCGCATCTGACCTGCATTCCCCTGTTCATAATCTTGGCCGGTAAGACTTCATTAACCATCGCCCGGTTGAGCCGTTAGTAAATTGATGCAACATGGCGGCAAATGCACCGTTACCCTTGACCAAACGCCGCCGAAAGAGCAGGTGCGCAGTAACAGTTTGCCTGCCGCATTGCCGTGCAAATGCATGGCGGCGGCGCAGGCCCACCCATAGAAGGAAACGCGCTCAATGACCCAGGTCGGCAAGGACACGCTCGGAACCCGCAGCACCATGAAAGTTGGCGGCAAGGAATATGCCTATTACTCGCTCGACAAAGCGGCAGAAACGATTGGCGATGTCAGCAAGCTGCCATTTTCAATGAAAGTGCTGCTGGAAAACCTGCTGCGGTTCGAAGATGGCGGCTTTACGGTATCCACTGATGACATTCAGGGCATTGCCGACTGGCAGAAAGACCCCAAAACCGGCAATGAAATCCAGTACCGTCCGGCACGGGTCTTGCTGCAAGATTTTACCGGCGTACCGTGCGTGGTTGATCTGGCAGCGATGCGTGACGCGATTTCCAGGCTCGGCGGTGATACCGCAAAAATCAATCCGCAAGTACCCGTCAATCTGGTTATCGATCACTCGGTCATGGTCGATGAATTTGGCCATCCAAAAGCATTCGAGAAGAATGTCGAGCTGGAATATGCGCGCAATGCGGAACGGTATGATTTCCTGAAATGGGGTTCCAAAAGCTTTGAGAACTTCTCTGCTGTCCCGCCCGGGACCGGCATCTGTCACCAGGTAAATCTGGAACATATTGGCCGCGGTGTCTGGTCCACAGACGATGCCAGCGGCGCGGCTGTTGCCTATCCCGATACCTGTGTCGGCACGGACAGTCACACCACCATGATTAACGGGCTTGGCGTGCTGGGCTGGGGTGTTGGCGGTATTGAGGCCGAGGCGGCTATGCTGGGCCAGCCGGTATCCATGCTGGTGCCCGAAGTTGTCGGTTTCAAACTGACCGGTAAAATGGCCGAGGGCGTGACTGCGACAGACCTGGTTCTGACCTGCGTCCAGATGCTGCGCGAAGTGGGCGTTGTGGGCCGCTTCGTTGAATTTTATGGCCCGGGCGTTGCGGCGCTGTCCTTGGCCGACCGCGCGACAATCGCCAATATGGCGCCCGAATATGGTGCGACCTGCGGCTTTTTCGGTATTGACGACAAGACGCTTGATTATATGCGTCTGACCGGCCGGAGCGAAGACACCATCGCGCTGGTCGAAGCCTATGCCAAGGAACAGGGCATGTGGTTCACCCCTGAGAACGAGCCTGTTTTCACCAATAGGCTGGAACTGGATGTGGCATCGGTGGTACCTTCGCTCGCCGGACCAAAACGCCCGCAGGACAAGGTCGTTCTTCCCGAAGTGGACGAGCTGTTCAATAATGACCTCAAAACCACATATAAAAAAGCCGGCCCTGTGCGCACTGCTGTCGATGGTAAAGATCACGACATAGGCGACGGCGATGTCGTGATTGCGGCGATCACCAGCTGTACCAACACATCCAATCCCGATGTGCTGATAGCCGCCGGTCTGGTCGCGAAAAAAGCCAATGAAAAGGGGCTGAAACCCAAACCGTGGGTAAAGACCAGCCTTGCCCCGGGATCGCAAGTGGTGACGGATTATCTGATCAAGGCCGGCCTGCAAAGCGAACTCGATACTATCGGGTTTGATCTGGTTGGCTATGGCTGCACCACCTGTATCGGGAACTCGGGCCCATTGGCCCCGCCGATCAGCCAGGCAATCAACAGCAATAATATTGTGGCCGCATCGGTCCTGTCGGGCAACCGCAACTTTGAAGGCCGTGTTTCACCTGATGTGCGCGCCAATTTTCTCGCCTCGCCGCCATTGGTCGTGGCCTATGCGCTGAAAGGGACCGTTACGGAGGATATCACCACAACACCGCTCGGCCAGGACCAGGACGGCAATGATGTCTTCCTGAAAGATGTCTGGCCCAGCAATGATGAAATTGCCACCATCCGCTCCGGCGCGATTGACCGCAAGATGTTCGAAGACCGTTATGCCGATGTCTATAAGGGTGACGAGCATTGGCAAGCGATCGACGTGGTCGGCAGCGATACCTATCAATGGCGTCCGGGCAGCACATATATCGCCAACCCGCCCTATTTTGACGGGATGGAAATGACTCCCGCCCCGATCATGGATATTACCGATGCGAAACCGCTCGCGTTGCTGGGCGATTCTGTCACCACCGATCACATCAGTCCGGCTGGCGCGATCAAGGAAGACAGCCCCGGCGGCGCATATTTGATGAGCAACCAGGTCGCCAAGGCGGACTTCAATTCCTATGGCAGCCGCCGCGGCAATCACGAAGTGATGATGCGCGGTACGTTCGCCAATATTCGGATCAAGAATGAAATGGTCCCCGGTGTCGAAGGCGGCTTTACCACCTATAAGGGCGAACAGATGGCCATCTATGATGCGGCCATGAAGCACAAAGCCGATGGCACTGCGCTGGTGGTGATCGGCGGCAAGGAATATGGCACCGGCTCCAGCCGTGACTGGGCCGCCAAGGGCACAATCCTGCTCGGTGTGCGCGCGGTCATCGTGGAAAGTTTTGAACGGATCCACCGTTCCAATCTGGTTGGTATGGGCGTGTTGCCGTTGCAATTCAAAGACGGCGATACGCGCGAAACGCTCGCTTTGACAGGCGATGAAAGCTTCAGCATTTCAGGTCTTGCTGATCTGACACCGGGCCAGGACGTCGATGTGGCCGTGACCCGCGCAGACGGTACCGAGGCCACTTTCACGGCGCAGTGCCGGATCGATACTGCCAACGAAATGGAATATTACCGCAATGGCGGCATCCTGCATTACGTATTGCGCAAGCTCGCTTCGTAACAGGCTGGTCGCGGTACCCATTAAAGGCTCCGCTTAGGCGGGGCCTTTTTTGTATGTATAGCCGGTAGACGCTGCGCGCGTGGCTGCGCCGATGCCTATCGCAGCGTGGACAGCCACCACCAACGGCAAACAGTGCAAGCGGCAAACACCGCAAAAGATACCAAAAGCACTGCGAAAATACTGCGAAAAAACATTACGCATAAAGAAAGAGCGGCCCGTTCCCGGACCGCTCTTTTTATGAAGCTGCGTTAAGACTGCGGTTAAGCGGTTTTCTTTAGCATCAGTTTCTTGCGTCCCATCACCGCTGCCGCAGCCAGGCCGAACAGGATCATCATTGGCGGTGCCGGGACCGGTGTTCCGCCAGTGGTGCCGCCGGTTGTTGTGCCACCCGTACTGCCGCCCGATGTCGAGGAGCTGCTCGATGAAGAGCCACTGCTGGAGGATGACGAGCTGGTCGAGCTGGTAATGATGCCCGAAGTGCTGCCGCCCGAGCTTGATGAGCTCGACGAACCCGACGAGCTGGAAGAGCCGCTTGAGGTTGCCCCGCTTGATGTAGCCCCGCTTGATGTACCGCCGCCCGATGAGGAGCTCGAGCTCGACGAGGAAGAGCTGCTGCTCGATGAGGAGGATGAACCGCTAGAGGTCGCGCCGCTCGAAGTCGCGCCGCCATTGGTGCCGCCCGACGAAGAGGACGAACCGCTGCTGGAAGAGCTCGATGAAGAGCTGCTTGAACCCGAGGACCCGCCAGTAGTCGTCATTCCGCCGGTGGTTGTTCCGCCGGTGGTTGTTCCGCCGGTAGTCGTTCCGGGGTGGCCGCTCGTGCCGCCAGTAGTCGTGTTACCGCCAGTGCTGCCGCCCGAAGAGGATGACGAGGAGCTGGAGCTGGATGAGCTGCTTGACGAAGACGAACCAGACGAACCACCTGAGCCGCCCGAACCGCCCGAGCCACCCGATGTGGTATTGCCACCCGAAGAGGATGAGCTTGAGCTCGACGAACTGCTCGATGAGGAAGATGAGGACGAGGACGACGAACTGCCGCCTGTGGTCGTGTTACCGCCAGTACTGGTAGTGGTTGTCGTGTTGCCGCCGCTGGTGGACGAGGTTGACGTACTGGTATTACCGCCTGTGCTGGTGGTGGTGTTACCGCCCGTTGTGGTTGACGTGCTGGTATTGCCGCCTGTGCTGGTGGTGGTGTTACCGCCCGTTGTGGTTGACGTGCTGGTATTGCCGCCCGTGCTGGTGGTGGTGTTACCGCTCGTGCTCGATGTGGTGGTGGTTGATGTGTTGCCGCCAGTGGTCGATGTATTGCCGCTGGTGCTCGATACGTTACCGCTGGTGGTGGTGGTGGTGGTGCTGCCGCTGGTATTGCCAGACGTGCCGCCATCAGAAGTGGTGCCTCCCGATGTCGAGGTTGAGCTGCCCCCGGTTGAGCTGGAACTACCGCCGGTCGACGTGCTGCCGCCGGAAGTGGAGGTGCTACCGCCCGATGTGGTGGTGGTCGAGCTAACAACCACGCTGCCGCCCGATCCACCGCCGCCGCCGCCAAAGCCGCCGAAGAAGCCGCCACCAAAGCCGCCGCCAAAGCCGCCGCTGCCGCCGATTACGGTAACGCCGCCTCCGCCGCCGCCGGAAATGGGCGGTTGGGGCGGCGGTGCAAGCGGTGCAGGGATCGCAGCCAGTGCCATTTGATAGGCAGGCGCACATCCATCGACCCCGGTTGCATATTGTGTATTTACGACTTGGCCGTTCACAATGCGTGTGCTTCCGGCATGTGCTGCACTACCCGCGTGTGCGCCCTGGCCATATGTCATGATCTGTCCGGCCCCGATGGGCTGACATTCGGTGACTTGCTGCACGATGCGGCGCTGGCGCGGAACCACTGTGGTTTTTACCTGACGCTGGGCGCGCGGGCGTTCCTTGATATAGCGGACAGGCTGGGCCTTCACGCTTGTCTGACCGGACGACTTGTACGAAGGCGCATCGGTGATCGGCGTTTCAGCGACGTGCACTGCACCGCCCGCCAGAAGCGCTCCGCCTGCTGCAGTAGCAGATAATTTTGCAAGGGCCATTTTAACAGACATGGACGAACTCTCTTGTTACTCTGTCGGGATGTTTGGAAAGCGGCGGGTCCACCTCCATTCAGATCCCTGTGACACCAAGAGACGCCTTCACCAGTTAACCGGCAATCAAATTAACCATCAATTTTCCGCTTAAGCCGATTTTTCTGAGCTCGGAGCCGCGCGATTCGGCGAGTTGTCCCACAATGGAACCAAACCCGCGCCAATCCCTTCACTGATCTTAACCTTTCGGGTCAAACAAACCGCTTTGTGCGGTATCGCCACCCGAATCACCTGGCGCGCTTTTTGGCCGTTTTGGGGCAATCCTGCCCAGATGCGTCCAGGCGAGGTCATTCAAGCAGCGCCCCCGAGCGGTGCGCGCCACCAGGCCCAGCTGGATGAGATATGGCTCGACCACTTCCTCTACCGTGTCGCGCGGTTCGGACAGGCCAGCGGCCAGCGTTTCCACCCCTACCGGCCCGCCTTTATAGATATCGGCAATCATGGTCAGATAGCACCGGTCCATCGCATCCAGCCCCAACCGGTCGACTTCGAGCCGGGTCAAGGCCTCGTCTGCGATGCGCGCCGTCACCACCCCATCACCCGCCACATAGGCAAAGTCGCGCACCCGGCGCATCAGCCGCCCGGCAACCCGCGGAGTGCCCCGCGCGCGGCGGGCGATCTCGCGGGCGCCCGCGCGGTCTATATCCATATCCAGCAGCCGCGCCCCGCGCATGACGACCTGTTCCAGTTCGTCCTCGGTATAGAAATTGAGCCGCACGGGAATGCCGAACCGGTCGCGCAATGGCGTGGTCAGCAGCCCCTGCCGCGTAGTTGCCCCAACCAGCGTGAAGGGGGGCAAGTCGATCCGCACGCTGCGCGCCGAGGGCCCCTCGCCAATGATGATATCGAGCGCGCGGTCCTCCATCGCCGGATAGAGCACTTCCTCGACCACGGGATTGAGCCGGTGAATCTCGTCAATGAACAGGACATCGCCCTCTTCCAGATTGGTCAGCAATGCCGCCAGATCGCCAGCCTTGGCAATCACCGGTCCCGATGTGGCGCGGAAACCAACTCCCAATTCCTTGGCGACAATCTGCGCCAAAGTGGTCTTGCCCAGCCCCGGCGGGCCAAAGAACAGCACATGGTCCATCGCCTCCGCGCGCGCCTTTGCCGCCTCGACAAAAACCCGCAAATTATCCCGCGCCGCCTCCTGCCCGATAAATTCGGTAAGCGATTTGGGCCGCAAAGCCGCGTCATGGTCCTCCGGCTGGCGTTCAGGGGTAAGGTCGGGGTTATCGGTCATTCTTTAGCTGGACTTTCAATCTTCGGTAGAGAGCCGACAGGTCCAAAGTCCGACAATACCTTCAAAATAGCATCTTTACGCGACCGAGGATCGATATGTTCTTGCACAGCGCTCACGAATTGCCGCTGACAAGTTAAGAGCATTCCGCGTGGATCACTGAAAACGCGATTGCCAGCAAAAATATCATAGGCGAGAATTACCCAATCCAAAAGAGGTTGGCGGAAGCCTCTATAAGCAGGCTCCTTTTCATCGCCGTAACCTTTTTCAAGACTATTTGGAAAATACCATCGCCCAGTATCTATCCTCGACGATAGTCGTGCAAGTATGTCGCGACGAGCCTTATCATCGTCTACGTCCAAATAATGAATAGCTTGCGATATCTGATCCGCAATTTCAGCGGCCCAAACAGTTAACTCGCGAAAGTACTCATCGACCCAACTCTGATGAGCTAACTTGGTTTGCAACTCAGCAAGTTGAGCATTTTTAAATTCCAAAGATCGTGACTGGCTATCTGATTTTCTAGCTTTAAAAAAAGCGATTGAAGATAACACTATAGCGATAACCGATGTTCCCGCCGATATCCACTCTGCCCCAATCAAAACGGGTTCACCGTATAGCCGCGCTGCTGCAAGATTGCGTGTGCGGTCATGGCGGAGAGCGCGGTTTCCACGCCCGGTATAAGATCTTCCTGCGCCATGCCATTGGCCGCGCCGCTTTGGCCGCATAGGACAAATCGCACGCCCGCATCCATCATTTCGCGGACCATCGCAGAGGAGGGATTGTCGGGCGCTTCTTCCTCCCCACCCGACATTACCGCCGGTTGCCGCGCGGCCCAGGCTGCATCATCGAGCAAATCGAGCGAGGCCTTGCCGTGAACGACCACCACCAGCCGGATATTGTCAGGATCAACGCCCACCGCAACATGCATATTGATGAACCGTGCGGCACTTTCAAACCCGCGATTGAGCATGCCATCTTCGGCAGCTTTTGCCACATCAAACGCGATGGAAAACTCGGTATCAGCAGCGACTTCCCCCATACCATCTACCGGCGCATGCGGCCCGAAACTCTCAAACACCGGCCCCGTTTTGAATGCCGACATATCCTGCGCGGATGCCGGTGCAACAAAGAATAGCGCAGCCAAAGCCATCATAAATTTCATCATATTCTCCATCATCCCGCCGCCCGTTTTAGCGCGACTCTGATCAAATCGCTATCGCTCGCATCATCGCCCAATTCGCTCTGCGCAGCCGCCACGGCGCGCGCAGCCACCAGCGGCTTGAAACCCAAATTCTCCAGTGCCGACACGGCATCCGCGCTTGCACCGCCAGCCGGTGTGATCGCCGTCGCCCCGCCGCCCGCCGATGCCGGTAGCGCGCCCGCTTTGTCCTTCAGCTCGTTCACAATCCGGCCCGCCAGTTTCGGCCCCACGCCATTGGCCCGCGCGACCATTGCCGCATCGCCATTGGCACAAGCGGTCTGGACCTCTGCGGTGGACAGCGCCGACAATATCGCCAGCGCGACTTTGCTGCCCACGCCCTGCACCTGGTTGAGCAGACGGAACCAGTCACGCTCTGCGCTATCTGCAAATCCCAGCAGCCGCATGTCGCTTTCGCTCACCTGCAAGTCCGTATAGATCGTACACCCCTCGCCAATGCCTGCCATCGCGGCCAGCGTCTTGGTCGAGCAATGGACCAGATAGCCCACGCCCTGCACATCGATCACCGCCCAGTCATTGCCGGTTTCATCAAGCAGTCCTTTGAGTTTGGCAATCATTTACGCATTCCCCTTGGGCATGGTTTGTTCTTGCGCGCAAAGCGCCTCTTGGTCCAGCCCAAAGCAACCCATTGTGGACAGCGGCCCACAGTTGAGACATGGCTGCCCATATGAGCTGGAACACATTTGGCCGCGTGCTGCGATTCACCACCTGGGGCGAGAGCCACGGACCTGCGCTGGGCGCAATATTGGACGGGTGCCCGCCGGGATTGGCGCTGAGCGAAGCGGATATCCAACCCTATCTGGATGCGCGCCGTCCGGGCCAATCAAAATTCACCACGCAGCGTAAAGAGCCCGATCAGGTAAGGATATTGTCCGGCGTGTTTGAGGGCAAAAGTACCGGCACGCCGATCAGCCTGATGATCGAGAATGTTGACCAGCGAAGCAAAGATTATTCCGACGTTGCCAAGGCTTACCGCCCAGGCCATGCCGATTATACCTATGACGCCAAATATGGCTTTCGCGATTATCGCGGCGGCGGGCGCAGTTCAGCGCGCGAAACCGCGGCGCGGGTTGCCGCTGGCGCAGTGGCGCGGCTGGTGATGCCCGAAGTGACTGTGACCGCCTATGTCAGCCAGATCGGTGAAGATGAAATTGACCGCAGCCAAATCGACTTGGCGGAAATCGGCAATAATCCGTTTTTCTGTCCCGATCCTGTGGCGGCGAAGCGGTGGGAGGCACTGGTCGATGATGCGCGCAAGGCGGGTTCGTCAATGGGAGCCGTAGTGGAATGCGTGGCCACAGGCGTTCCCGCAGGATGGGGCGCGCCGGTCTATGCCAAGCTGGATGCCGATCTTGCAGCAGGCATGATGAGCATCAATGCGGTCAAGGGCGTGGAGATTGGCGACGGTTTTGGCGCAGCGCGCCTGTCGGGTGAACAAAACGCCGATGCCATGCGATCCGGCGAGAACGGCCCCACATTCGGGGCCAATCATGCGGGCGGAATTGCCGGCGGCATTTCCACTGGCCAACCGGTGGTGTGCCGCGTGGCGTTCAAGCCGACCAGTTCCATCCTGACACCCGTCGACACGATTGGCCGCGACGGGCAAAACACCCAGATCATGACCAAAGGCCGCCATGATCCGTGCGTCGGTATTCGCGGCGCGCCGGTGGTGGAGGCGATGATGGCGCTGGTACTGGCCGATCACAAAATGCTCCACCGCGCGCAGTGTGGGTGAAGGATTACCTCTCCCGCCGCAGCACAACATAGACCGCGCCTTCGCCGCCATGTTTGCGGTGCGCCTTGCGGATCGCTGCGATGGCATCAGCATGCGAACCGGCCGCCAGCCAATCGAGCAGTTTTGCCCGGATCACGCCGCGTTTTGACCCGCGATCGGCCGCCTCCACCGGGCGCGGGCGGCCAGTGATCACCAGCACCAGCCGCGCCTCCATCGCGCGCGCTTGCGACAATCCGCTTTCGAGCCGGTCATGCGCTGCATCAAGATAGTGGTCATGCAGATCAAGCGTATAATCGGGGGCAATCGCGCCGCTTTTCAGCTTGCGGTCCCAATGCGAATCCAGACTGGTGTGGCCAATTTTGCGGGGCGTAACGGGGCGCGCTGGCACCGGAACCATACGCGGCGACGTGACCGATTTTTTGGATTTTGGCGGCGGAGGTGGGCTGGCCGCCGCAGCCGCATTGACGGGGAGTTTTGGCCGCTCCCGCCCGTCCAGCGGATCAACCGAGGAGGCGAGATGTGCCCACGCGGCCTGTTCCTCAACCGACAGGCCGCGCGGGAATTTCACTGGCTATTGAGGCGTTTAACCGTGCCGCGCGGTACCAGAATCAGCGCGCTGCCGCGTCCGGTCATGCCGCCCGCAATGCTCCGTGCATCTTCGCCCGCGCCCCAGAATGTATCAAACCGGTTCGCGCCCTTGATTGCGCCGCCGGTATCCTGAGCGATCCACAGCCCGTCTGCCACATCGCGGTCAAGATCGAGAAATACCGGCGCGCCATATGGGACGAAGAGCGGGTCCACCGCGACCGAACTTTCCCGCCGCACGGGAATGCCGAGCGACCCAAGCGGGCCGTCCCCGGTTAACTCGGTAAAGAATATCCAGCTTTTGTTGAGCTGCATCAGCGCCTTACCATCGCCCGGATGTTCGCGGATATATTGCATGATGCCTTGCATTGAACCCGCATATTGGCCCGGCCCATCGCCCAGCAATCCGCGTTCACGCATCACGCCGCCGATCCCGGTATAACCGCGCCCGTTCTGCCCCGCATAACCGATCCGCATGACAGTTCCATCATCCAGCGCCAGACGGCCGGAACCCTGGATCTGGAGAAAGAACATTTCCACCGGATCTTTTGCCCAAGCAAAGGCTAGGCCCCGCCCTTCCAAAGCGCCCGCATCAATTTCTGCGCGTTCAAAATAGGGTATAAATGCGCCGCTATCATCAATCCGGCCGAGCGGCGGGCGGCCTGTGCGTTCCGCCGCTGGCATGTCGGCGGGCCACTGGCGCACCAGATCATCAGGCAGAGCATAGACAGGCACGTCGCACCCCGGCTTGCGCGTACGGCACCCGGCAATCTCCGGTTCGAAGTAGCCTGTGGCAAACGCCTCGCCCGAACCGATAATCGCGGTTTCAAAATAGGTGGCGAAGAATAGAGTGGCCGTCCCGCGATTGCCCGGGGCGGCGGCGCAGGCGTCCTGCCAATCGAAAGGCCGCGTCAATCCCGACCGGTCCTCACGCCGCAGCGCAGACGGGCAGCTTTCAGTAAAGGATCGCAGGGCAGCCTCGGCATCGGCAGAACCGATTGCCAAACGCGCTACAGGAGGGCCCTGCTTTACTCCGGCCATCACTGCGGAGGTGAACGGCGCTCCACTTACAGGCGGGTCAGGGTCGAGTGATGGGGAAATGGTGCCGCCGCAGCCCGACAGCAGGGCCAAACTGGCAAGACCGGTCAGCAGCCGCATGGGGCGTTACGCCGCGTCTGTTTCGTCCAGCAGCCAGTTGGGATCGGAGGATTTCACGTCGCGCATGAATGTCCACACATCGCGGCTTTCGATCGCATCATCGAGTGAACCGGCAATCATCGCGCCATCCTTGTCATAGGTGACCGCAGCAATATCCGCCACGAAACGAACCGAGACGCGCGCCTCCGTACCCTCCAGTGCGGCGCCAGTAATTACCGTTTCTTCGATGCGGATCAGGCGGTTATTGAGCGTTTCGCCCGCGTCTTCGCGCACTGTGATGGCGGCGTCGAAGCTTTCATAGACGTCATCATCGCACAGCTCTTTCAATGTCTCGCGGTCTCCGGCCCAGAACGCGTCGAGCACCATCTGGTAGGCTCCCTTCGCGCCTTCGACGAAACTGGAAATGTCAAACCGGCGGTCCGCTGACGCTATCTCGTTGATACCGCGCTCCACGGCGGGCAGCATATCGGGCAGCGGGTGCACATTGCCCGCACTCTGCACGCTATGCCGCTGCGCCGGGGTGGCGGCAGCCGGTGCTGGCGGGGTCTGCTCCACCCGTGTCGGGATCGATTCCTCCTCATGCTCGGCGCGCTGTCCGAGCACCGAATAGAGCCGCAGACCAAGAAAGGCCGCAACCATAGCAAGGATAACGATTTCGATAATATGACCTGACACGATGGAGTCCTGTTGTTGCTGGGATAGGAATGCCTATCCATACTTCCCTAACATTCCTGCCTTAAATAGGGCCTGAATACAAACGCACAACGCCTAAGGCAGCAATTTGGCTCCGGAAACTTTACGCTGGGCGCTAAATATGCACATTATTCCATGTCGCGCCGCAGCAAACTTGTGCTACCCCCGTTGCGGCCCGCGCGCGGCGGTGCTACGCGGCGCGCGAACTGTGTGGCTGAAAATTCAGGGCACATATTTGCAATGTGAATTATGAAAGTCAGCGATCATGGCCGATGAAGGCGTTCTTACCGATCTTAATGAAGGCCCTGCAGCAAACGGCGCGGATACGTCCCCGGTTGCAGGAATTATTTCGCAATATGTGAAAGATCTTTCGGTCGAAAATCCGAACGCGCCGGACAGTTTCCAATGGCAGGACAAGCCGCAGATCGATTTGCAGTTCAATATCGGCGCCACGCCGGTGAATGACGAAATCCACGAGATCGAGCTGAAAATCAATGTCACCGCGAAATCGGAAAAGGGCAATATCTACCTCGTCGAACTCGCCTATTGCGGGCTGGTTGGCATGCGCAATCTGCCGGATGAACAGATGCACGCCTTCATGTATGCAGAAGGTCCGCGTTTGCTGTTCCCGTTTGCCCGCAATGTCGTGGCCGATGCGACACGCGATGCCGGTTTCCAGCCGCTGATGCTTGATCCGATCGACTTTAACGGTCTGTACATGCAGCAGCTCCAGCAAAAGGCTGAGCAAGAAGCTGCCGCTGGCGGGCCTCCTGCCGGCGAAGCGTAAGCGCAGGCGGCACGTGGCTGAAACGGGGCGGGCACGCAGATATGAGCCTGCTTAAAAGCGTCGGGACCATTGGCGGGCTGACTATGGTCAGCCGGATCGCCGGAATGGCGCGGGAAATGATTTTCTCGCGCGTTCTTGGCGCGAATGATGTCACCGATGCGTGGTTTCAAGCGTTCATTATTCCCAATGTCTTTCGGCGGCTATTTGCCGAGGGCGCGTTTTCTGCCGCATTCGTGCCGATGTTTTCCAAGCGTCTGCATGGCAAAGGCGCTGAGGGGGAGAGCGGGCTGGAGGCAGCACGGTCTTTCAGCGCCGATGTCCTGTCGGTATTCCTGCCGGTCCTGATCGCGCTGACGGCGATATTCCTGCTGGCGATGCCGGGCGTGATCTGGCTTCTGGCAGAAAAACCCGTGGATCCGGGCAATTTTGCGATCTCTGTAGATTTCGCGCGAATCATGTTCCCGTATATTATTCTTGTCAGTCTGGTCACGCTGTTCACCGGAATGCTCAATTCGGTATCACGCTTTGCACCAGGGGCAAGCTTCCCGATCATTCTCAATCTGGTGCTGATTGCCGCATTGCTGGTTGGCGAACGGTGGATGGCCGCCGGTGCCAGTCTTGAGCAAGTCGCTTACGGCGTCGCCTGGGCCGTGACCGGCGGCGGCGTGATGCAGCTGGTCTGGCTGTATATCTGGGTGCGGGTGGAAGGTTTCCGGCCCAGGCTGATCTGGCCGCGGATAACGCCCGAGGTCAAACGGCTGGGCATTATCGCCCTGCCCGCTGCAATCGGCGGCGGTGCCTATCAGATCAATACTCTGGTCCAGCTTTATTTTCTCAACCAGCTGGATAGCGGCGCGGTATCCTACATGAACTATGCCGACCGGCTGAACCAGTTGCCGCTGGGCATCATCGGCATCGCTTTGGGCACCGCGATTTTGCCCACCCTGTCGCGCTTTGTCGGCAGCAATAATAAGGAGGGTGCAGCGCGGATCCAGTCCGATGCGATTGAGCTGGCGATGTTGCTCACGCTTCCGGCTGCGGTCGCGCTGGCGATTTGCGCCGTGCCGTTCATCACCATCATCTTTCAGGGCGGCCGGTTCGACCTCGCCGATGCCGCATATACCGGGCAAGTGCTGACCGCTTTGGTGTTTGGTCTGCCCGCTTATGTTCTGGTGAAAGTGCTGGTGCCCGGTTTCTATGCCCGTTCGGACACGCGAACGCCGGTCTATGCGGCATTTCTGGCGCTGGCAGTGTTCATCGCGCTCAATATAATTTTCATGAACCGGTTCGGCGTTGTAGGCGTGGCAGCCGCAAGCGCATTCGGCGCATGGCTCAATGTCACGTTCCTCTATGTCATTCTGGCGAGGCGCGGCGATTACCGCATTCCCGGCGCATTGCTGCTGAGGCTGGGCCGCCAGATCATTGCCGCTGCAGCAATGGGCGTGGTTTTGTGGTACACCAGTGATGTGCTGACCGAATTTTATGATGCCGGCCTGTTTGCGCGCCTGTTTGCCCTTGCGATATTGGGACTAAGCGCAGCTATCGTCTATTTCGGGATAGCCTTTACGCTTGGCGCGATAGACCGCGAACGCATCCGTGCACTGACCAAAAGAGAGCTGCCGAAAAATGTCTGATATCCCAACCAGAACCGGCCCGATGCGGGTCGTGTCCGGCATCCAGCCGACCGGCAATCTTCACCTCGGCAATTATCTTGGCGCCATCCGTAACTGGGTAAAAATGCAGGACGACATCGCCGGTAATGGCGAAAATGCGGGCGAGTGTCTGTTCTTTCTGGCCGATTTGCATGCGCTATCGATGGCGCATGATCCGGCAGCCTTGCGTGCCGGGACATTGGAAATGGCCGCTGCGCTGGTGGCGTGCGGCATCGATCCGGACAAATCGATCCTGTTCAACCAGGCGCAAGTGCCCGCCCATGCCGAATTGCAATGGCTGCTGAGCGGCACCGCGCGGATGGGCTGGCTGGGCCGGATGACACAGTTCAAGGATAAATCGGGCAAGAACCGCGAAGGGGCAAGTATTGCCCTGTTCACCTATCCTGTGCTGCAGGCTGCCGATGTCCTGCTGTATCAGGCAACGCATGTGCCCGTGGGCGATGACCAGAAACAGCATCTTGAGCTGGCGCGCGATATCGCACAGAAATTCAACAGCGATTTTTGCGGTGAGGATGATCCGGTATTCACTCTGCCCGAACCGATCATCCCCCCCGAAGCCGCACGGATTATGAGCCTGCGCGATGGCAGCGCCAAAATGAGCAAATCCGATCCGTCCGAAATGAGCCGGATCAACCTGCATGACGACGCCGATACGATCATGAAAAAGGTCAAGAAAGCCAAATCCGATGCAGATGCACTGCCATCGGAAAGCGCCGGTCTGGCAGACCGCCCGGAGGCGCTCAATCTGGTAACGATCTATGCCGCCATTACCGGGCAAAGCGCCGATGCCGTACTGCGCGAGCATGGCGGGGCAGGGTTCGGTGCGTTCAAACCTGCCTTGGGCGCGGTACTGGTCGAAACCCTTGCGCCGATATCCCAGCGGTTCCGCGAATTAAAACAGGACCGCGAATCGCTCGATGCAATCCTGGCCCGCGGCGCTGCAAAAGCGCGCGAGCGCGGCAGGCAGACACTTGCCCAAACCTATCATGCGCTGGGTCTTGTTCGCGGCTAGATGGTTGTAAAACAACGGTTTCGGGAACCAAGCCGTTCAATCATGGTTCAGAACACAGAACTATAGTATAGTGAGGAAATGGCAGCAGCGGTGTGTGTGGGACTTAGCTGCGCCGGATAGAAAATCTGAAAGGGCTCGTCATGTTTGACACGACACCAAATCTTGGCCGCGCATTGAAGCTGGCAACCGCACCCATTTTGCTGGCGACACTCGGCGCATGCGCCGCCACCGGCTTCAATGCCGATGTGTCCCGCTTCCAAAGCCAATTGCCAGCCCCGCAGGGGCAGAGCTTTGCCGTGGTGGCAGATGATCCCGGATTGGCAGGCGGCCTGGAATTCGCGCTATATGCCGATTATGTCGAAACGCAGATGGCGCAGCTTGGCTATACCCAGGGCGACCCGCAATCGGCCGATCTTCTGGTTCGCTTCGATTACGGCGTGGATAAGGGGCGCGAGCGGGTGCGCCGGACAGGCTTCGTCGACCCGTTCTACAGCCCGTGGGTTGGCTATCGCGGTTTCTACCGGTCGCGATTTGGATATGGGTCACGTTTTGGGCATCGCGGCTTCCGCCCGATCGGGGCATGGGGCTATGGTTTCTATGATCCGTGGTTTGGCGGCGGCGGGGTGCGCAGCTACACCGTATTCACCAGCGATATCGAAATGAAGATTGACCGCAAGGCAGATGGACAGCGCCTGTTCGAAGGCCGCGCCGAAGCCATCTCTACCTCCAATCGTTTGCAATATCTCGTGCCCAACCTGGTCGAAGCCATGTTTACCGATTTCCCAGGAAACTCAGGCGAGACATTGCGCATCTCGATCAGGCCGGAAGACACCAAAGTCCGCCGGATCAATTGAGGCTGGGCTTATTGGGGCTGGGCTGATTAAAAGCGGGCCCAACCATTCATAATTCTGCATGCCGGGAGGCGGGCTGTGATCGGTCCGCCTTGGTATATTTAGGCGGGTCAGTCCTCTGGTCTCTGTCTGCGCTGCCAGCGCACTGCGGCAATGCCGACGCCGATGGCAACCGATCCGATCAGGAACGCGCTCGGTACGGTCAGCGGAACCGCGTAGCTCGCACCCCGTAATGCGCGCTCCAGCAGATCGAGCAGATAATTGCCGAAATGGATCGCCGAAGTCAGCAAGACCAGGCTGATCGCCAGGTTACGCGGATCGAGCGGACCCCAGCCGCTACGCACACCGACAAAGCGCAGAATCCGCTCCGACAGCCAGACCAGAATTACGATCCAGACCACCAATGCCAGCAGCGCAAGCAATGCCGCCCCGGGGCCCATTATTCCCAATCCCGGCACGCCTACCGCCCCGTCGATCCAAAACCGCCCGCACCGCGCACAGTATCGTCCAGCGTATCAGCTTCCTGCCAGATGGCCTGTATCACCGGTGCCAGAACCAGCTGCGCCACCCGCTCTCCGCGTTTGACATCGAAATTTTCTGCGCCGTGATTGATCATCAGAATCTTCAGCTCGCCGCGATAATCGGAATCGATCGTACCCGGCGTATTGGGCACTGTCACACCGAATGTATAGGCGAGGCCGGATCGCGGGCGGACCTGAATTTCATACCCTGCGGGAATCGCCATAGAAAGTCCGGTCGCAACCGCATGGCGCATCCCCGGCGTCAGCGTGACATCTTCTGCCGCCAGCACATCCATCCCCGCCGCGCCCGCTGTCGCATAGGCAGGCAGCGCCAGCCCTTCGCCATGCGGCAGGCGTTTGACTTGCACTGCGACCAAATCAGCCATTGCGTGTATCTCCCCCGTCAATATTGTTCTGGGCCAGCGCCGCCCCGATGCGCGCGATCAAGGCGCGTGCCACCGCATCTTTCGGCATGGCATCAAGACTGTCGACACCGGTATCGCTGACAATATGCACATGGTTCATATCACCGCCCATCACGCTTTTCCCCCTGGGTCCGGAAACATCATTGGCGACGATCCAGTCGGCATTTTTGCGCGCGCGTTTCGCAATCGCATTGCCGATAACGTCCTGCGTTTCCGCCGCAAAACCGATCACCAGGCCGGGGCGCTGGCTGCTTGCTGCCATATCGGCCAGAATATCGGGGTTTTCGGTCAATTCCAAAGCTGGAAGGCCGGTATCGCGCTTCTTCATTTTCTCGCGCGCAATATCCTTGGTGCGCCAATCAGCCACCGCCGCCACCATGATCCCGACATCCGCCGGAAGCGCGGCGGTGACAGCCTCCGCCATCTCGCGCGCGGATTCGACATTGATTCGGTCCACCCCGTGCGGAGTGTCCAATTGCACCGGTCCGGCAATCAGCGAGACACGCGCACCCGCCGCAGCCGCGGCCTCGGCAATCGCGAAGCCCTGCTTACCCGATGACCGGTTGGCGATATAGCGCACCGGATCGATCGGTTCATGCGTGGGCCCCGCGGTGACCAGCACGTGTTTGCCATGCAGCGCACGGTGCGCCGGATCACGGTCAAAATCAGGCTGCCCGGCCAGGGCATCCACCGCCGCACCGGGCAGGCTTAACCGCTGCGAAATCTGTGCCCATACCGCTTCGGGTTCGGGCAGCCGCCCTGCGCCAAATTCGCCGCATGCCATCGGCCCGGCATCAGGCTCCACCACATGCACGCCCGATTGTCTGAGAGCGGCCACATTGCGCCGGGTCGCGGCATGTTCCCACATTCGTACGTTCATTGCGGGCACCGCCATCACCGGCTTATCGGTCGCCAGCAGCACAGTGGTTGCCAAATCATCGGCAATACCCACCGCCATTTTGGCAAGCAGATCTGCGGTTGCGGGGCACACGACCACCAGATCCGCCTCTCGGCTCAGCTGGATATGCCCCATTTCTGCTTCGTTTTTGAGATCCCATAAGGCGGTGTAAACCGGATTTTCCGATAAAGCCGCAAGCGTCATCGGGGTAACAAATTGCTGCCCCCCCCGGGTGATGATGCAGGTTACCTGCGCCCCGCCCTTACGGATCAGCCGGATCAGCTCGCAGCTTTTATAGGCCGCGATCCCGCCGCCAATGACAAGCAAGATGCGCGGGGGATCACCGGCGTTCATAAAAGTCTGTCCAATTGCATGACCGCAGATTAGCGGCGCAGCGCGGCAACCGCCACCCTTGGTTTTGCGCGCCCGCAACCCCAGATTTAACTGGCCGATTGGACACTGTGCCTATATCCAACTGCGGAGCGGGGGGAATGCGATATGCGATTGGTACTGACGGCAGTGATTTTTTTGGGCGGATTGTTCTTTCTCGCTACGGGAATGAACTTCCTGTTTAATCCGGCATCGGCGGCTGCGGGGTTTGGCGTTTCGGCCACCAGCACCACCGGTCTCGCCGCGATCCGCGCGGATATGGGCGCGTTCTTTATCGTATCATCTCTATGCATGATGCTGGGCGCGTGGCGGCGCAATGGCGACCTGCTGCTGGTTGCCTCCAGCTTTTACGCCGTGGCCCTGCTCGGCCGCCTGATCAGCATGGGCATGGACGGAATGCAGGACGGTTTCTGGATCCCGATGGTGGTAGAGGGCGTGACGGTGAGCATTCTATTGATTGGATCGCGCGTGCTGCCGCATGACGATTTTCCCGCAGCCGATTAGCCGATCCAGCCCAGCTGGAGCGCGCCGGCCACCGCGCCCGCGCCCAGCAGCGCAGCCACGACATAGCTGGTAATGCCCGGGCGTGAACCCTCGCGCCGGTCCCACATCAGCGGGACATCAGGCAGCGGCGCCTGATCAGGCGCGCCGCCTCTGGGCGGGAATTTGTCTTCGATCCGGCGGATCAGCGCCGGTATCCGCAGCAGCGTGTCAGTGTCTTCCTTCAGCCGGTCTGCCACCAGCGATTCGGGGCCAAGCTCGTCGCGTATCCATGCGCGGACATAGGGGGCGGCGGTATCCCACATATTGATTTCGGGGTTCAGCTGGGTTGCGATCCCTTCCACCATCACCATCGTTTTTTGCAGCAGCAGCAGATGCGGCTGGGTCTGCATGTCGAAATCACGCGTGATGGCGAATAACCCGTCGAGCATCTGGCCAACGCTCAGTTCTTTCACCGGCTTGCCGCGCATCGGCTCGCCTACGGCGCGCAAGGCTGTGGCAAATTCACCGACCGAGTGATAGCTCGGCACATATTGCGCTTCGAAATGGATCTCGGCCACGCGCTGGTAATTGCCCGTGGTCAGCCCGTATAAAATTTCTGCCAGCCACGCCCGCGCCTGCCGGTCAATCCGGCCCATAATCCCGAAATCAATCGCGACAATGGTGCCGTCGGCTTTGACGAACAGATTGCCCTGATGCATATCGGCGTGGAAAAACCCGCCGCTGATCGCCTGCGTCAAGAACGCCAGAACCAGCCGCTGCGCCAGAGCTGTGAGATCATGGCCCGCATCAATCAGGGCCTGGCGGTCGCTGATTTTAACCCCGTCGACCCATTCGATGGTCATCACGCGTCCATTGGTGCGGTCCCAGTCAACCGCGGGTATTTCATACCCCTCAATGGCTTTCATGCTCTCGGTCAATTCGCTGGCCGATGCAGCCTCGCGCCGCAAATCCAGTTCGCGATTGGTCCAGCGTTCAAAATTGGCGATTGTCATGCGCGGGCGCAGCCGGGCTGCTTCGCTGCCCATCGCTTCCAGATGCGCCGCCGCCCAGTGATAGGTTTGCAGATCGCGCGCAAACTTTTCGCGGATACCCGGGCGCATCACCTTGACCGCGACATCGCGGCCATCGGCCGTTACCGCGCGGTGAACCTGAGCGATGGAGGCGGCCCCCACCGGATATTCGTCAATCGCGCTGAACAGGTGTTCGAGCGGCTGCCCGAAACTGCTTTCGATAACGGCGCGAATGTCCGCAAAATCGACGGGCGGCAGATTGTCTTGCAGGGACAGCAAATTCTGCGCCGCTTCTTCACCGACCAGATCGGGACGGGTGGCCAGCGACTGGCCCAGCTTGATCGCGGCGGGACCGATCGCGCGAAATGCACTGGCATAGTCGGGAACTTTGGGCTGGAACGTGCCGAGCCGCGCCAGCCGCATCAATCGGCGCACAGGCGGCGGCGTGTTGGCATCTGCCTCGATCCCGCGCAGCGCGCCATACCGTGCCAGTGTGCGGCCCCATTTCAGAAGCCGGATAATATGCGTCGCCGGTCTGGTCACAGCGTCAGACTTTCCAGCCCGAATGGATGGCCACGGCACCACCAAAGATCGGCTCGGTCCGGGTGCGGGCAAAACCGGCATCGCGGATCATCTGTTCAAATTCGGGCATCGGCGGGAAACGGCGGATCGATTCGGCGAGGTAGCGATAGCTGTCTTCATCCTGCGCAATCATGCCGCCAAATTTTGGCATCACTTTATGAGAATAGAGGTCGTACAGGTCCTTGAAACCGGGCCATTGGGTCGTTGAAAATTCCATGCAATAAAACCGTCCGCCATATTTCAGCACCCGGTGCGCCTCCTCCAGCGCCCTGCCAATATGCGTGACGTTGCGGATGCCAAACACAATCGTATAGGCATCAAACATCCTCGACGAGAATGTCAGCTCTTCGGCGTTCTGGCGCGACCAGACGAGGCTGTTGATCCCGCGATCCATTGCACGGTCGATACCGACATCGAGCATGTCCTGATTGATATCAGACACCGTTACATCGGCATTGTGCGCCGCCATGCGGAACGCCACATCACCGGTGCCGCCCGCCATATCCAGTATCGTTTCACCGGCTTGCGGTTTTACCCGCCGGACAAACCGGTCCTTCCACAGCCGGTGCATACCGCCCGACATGACATCGTTCATGATGTCATATTTGGCCGCCACCTTGGAGAATAATTCGCCCACCATTTCGGTCTTGTCCGCGACATCGACATCCTGATAGCCGAAGGAGGTTTTATCATTCATCATCATATCCTTAGGCGCATAGCATAGCGCCATACCATCCGGCGGTATCCTTAGGGAGTAATTGCGCGCGGGGCAAAGGGTGTTAGGAAGCGTCATGCCAGAGCTCCCAGAAGTTGAAACAACGGTTCGCGGGCTCGCGCGGTTCCTCGATGGCCAGCACATTACCCGCGCGGCAGTGAACCGCCCTGATATGCGCCGCCCCTTCCCCGCCGATCTGGTGCAGAGCCTGACCGGGGCGACCGTCACCGGGCTTGGCCGCCGCGCCAAATACGGGCTGATCCATACCAACCGGGACCGCAGCGTGATATTCCATCTGGGGATGAGCGGGCGGTGGCGAATTGACCCGGAAACGCCCGACAAACATGATCATTTTATTATCGAAACCGCCGATCACCAATTTGCCTTGTGCGATCCGCGCCGCTTTGGCTGGGTTGATCTGGTGGATACGGCGGCTCTCGATATGTGGCCGAGCTTTGCCGCGATGGGCCCGGAACCGCTCGGTCCCGGCCTGACGGTCGATGGCCTCAAAACGGCCATCAAAGGACGCAAACAGGCAATCAAATTGCTGCTGCTGGATCAGCGCATCGTCGCAGGGCTCGGCAATATCTATGTGTGCGAGGCTCTATTTCGTGCAGGCATCAGCCCGCGCCGTGCGGGCGGGCGGGTCACGCGTGCCGCGCTTGAACGGCTGGTCCCGGCGATCCGTGACGTTCTGACCCAGTCGATTGAGGATGGCGGATCGTCCCTGCGCGATTATGCGCGGCCTGATGGCGAACTGGGATATTTCGCCACCCGTTTCGATGTTTACGGTCGGGAGGGGAAGCCGTGCACCAATGGCGATGGCGGCGTTATCAAACGCGTGGTCCAGGGAGGCCGCAGTAGCTGGTATTGTACCGCCTGTCAGACATAGCGGGCTGAGCGCCTCGAAACAACATATTGACGGCTCGCGGCTATATGCGTAGAGAACGCGCTTTCCGGCGAGCAATCGCCGTTTCTGAACAACCGAAAATAGATATTCCGGCCGCTGATATGGCAGCCCGATAAAGGACGAACATGGCCAATACGCCGCAAGCACGCAAACGGATCCGCCGCAATGATCGCCGCGCCGAAATCAATGGCGCCCGCGTCAGCCGCATTCGCGGTTTTGTGAAAAAAGTCGAAAGCGCCATCGAAGGCGGTGACAAGGCTGTGGCAGTGGATGCTTTGAAAGCGGCGCAGCCGGAAATCGCGCGCGGCGTGGCCCGCGGGGTCATGCACAAGAATACTGCGGCACGCAAAATGTCGCGCCTTTCGAAGCGCGTCGCCGCTCTCTGATTCGGGTCCGAATCGGCGCCATGCGCGCTGCCGATTGACCGGTTTACAATGATAAGGTCAGCGCCATCGGCGCTGGCCTTTTTTTATTGATGCAGCAGCTTTCGGGCAATGGCCGAGGCGCGCCAATGGCAGCGATGAAAAGCCAGAGAATCCGACGATTCGCGAAGCACACCAAACGCCTGAAATCGCAAAAATTTAGAGTAAACAGTGTCTTAAACGCAGCCCTGCGGGGTTGGCCGAGTCAACCGAATTATTTCAGATTTTTTACGCCCGAATCTCTTGCGCGTTTCGCTGATCCGTCCATAACAAACTCGTGTTTCAAGCCGGAGAGTTTGAAGCTTACGAAAATCAAATACGCCGCGCAGAACCTTGCGCGACCAGGCGCAAAATGCTGCGCAAACCGTGGAAATCACACGATTTTTACGGAGAGGCGAAGCTGTGCCATTGATAATATTATGGCTGACCTGCGGCAATGCACGGGCAGTTCGGGGTGAGACTGAGGGCGGCAAAGTGCAATGGTAATGAACGGCAAATCAGGCGCAATTTTGGGGAAGGCCAAATTGGGTAAGGACAGCTTAGAAGACAGCGACGCGGTCAATCTTGCAGCAGACTGGTCTGACATCAGCCAAGGCCTGCGCAAGGATCTGGGCCACCAATTGCACAGCCAGTGGATCAAGCCGATACAGGTGGGCGATTTTTGCAAGGAAACCGGTACGCTCAAACTCTATCTGCCGACCGACTTTTCTGCCAATTGGGTGCAGGACCGGTTCGCTGACCGGCTGTCGCTCGCCTGGAAAATTGCCAAAAGCGATATTCGAAACGTCAAGATTGAAGTCCATCCCGGCCGCCGCAAGCTGCCTGACATCAATCTGAACGGCAGCGCCTTTGGGGATGGCTCGATGGGTTCAGGCGGGGCCAATGATTCCTCGATGATCGCGGTTGCTGCGGGCAGTATCGGCGAACAGGGATTTACTTCGTCAGTGGGGCTGGACCCGTCGCTGACATTTGCCGCCTTCGTGACCGGCGAAACCAATATTCTGGGCTGCAATGCAGCGCAGCGTATGGCCGCCACGGAAACCCCGCAATTCAGCCCGCTCTACCTCAAGGCCGCGACCGGCCAGGGCAAGACGCATCTGATGCACGCGATTGGCCACGCCTATCTCGCCGCGCATCCGCGTTCGCGCATTTTCTACTGCAGCGCAGAGCGGTTCATGGTCGAATTCGTGCAGGCCCTCAAACAGAACCAGATGATGGAATTCAAGGCGCGTCTGCGCAGTTTTGATCTGCTGCTGGTGGACGATATCCAGTTCATCATCGGCAAGGCTTCGGCGCAGGAGGAGCTGCTCTATACGATTGATGCGCTGCTGGCCGAAGGCAAACGTCTGGTCTTTGCCGCCGACCGCGCGCCGCAGGCCCTGGACGGTGTCGAGCCGCGTCTGCTCAGCCGCCTGTCTATGGGTCTGGTTGCCGATATAGCGCCCGCCGATATTGAACTGCGCCGCAAGATTCTGGAATCCAAACTAACCCGCTTTGCGCCGCTGGAAGTGCCCGGCGATGTAATCGAATTCCTCGCCCGGACCATCACCCGTAATGTGCGCGAGCTGGTTGGCGGCCTCAATAAACTGATCGCCTATGCCCAGCTGACGGGCCAGACCGTATCGCTGCAACTGGCAGAAGAACAGCTGACCGATATTCTCTCGGCCAATCGCCGCCGGATCACGATTGATGAAATCCAGCGGACCGTATGCCAGTTCTACCGCATCGACCGCAGCGAAATGAGCAGCAAACGCCGCGCGCGCGCGGTGGTGCGCCCGCGTCAGGTGGCGATGTATCTGTCGAAAGTGCTCACCCCGCGCAGCTACCCAGAAATCGGGCGCAAATTTGGTGGGCGCGACCATTCAACGGTAATCCACGCCGTGCGCCTGATCGAAGATCTGCGCCAGCGCGATGCCGATATGGACGGCGATGTTCGGAGCCTGCTGCGCCAGCTGGAGAGTTGAGCGGGGAAGGTTTGTTTAGCCTGCGCCGGGGTGTTATTTTGTTTTAGTCCCTGCGGGCGCGATGCATCCGCATCGCTTGCTTTCCTCGCATAAGCTCGGGCGGCCGGTCGGCCTTGCGGTTCACTGGTCGTGAACCGGACCATTCCAAGCCATCAATTTGTGAACTCGCTCTTGGTCACGGCAGTCAGAGGGCGACTGCCCGACGCGCGGTTAGCGCGGTAGCCTAAGGGAGCGAACGCGACCGCCGGCGCTTGAGGCTGAACAAACAAAACTCATCGACAGCCTATCTGCACCGCGTCTACAGCCCGCCTATGACCCTATCCCCTGACCGTCTGGACCGTTTCGCGCGGCATATTGTGATCCCCGAGATCGGCGGCGTTGGCCAAATCGCGTTGACACAAGCGCGGATTACTCTGGTCGGGCTGGGCGGGATTGGCAGCCCTGCCCTGCAATATCTGGCGGGCGCGGGTATCGGGAATATTACGCTGATTGATGACGGCGATGTGGAGCTGTCCAACCTCCAGCGCCAGACCATCTATACCCAGCGCGATATCGGCCATTCCAAAGCGGTCAGCGCGCGCCGCTGGCTGGCCAATTTCGACAGCGAGATTGTGGTCGATGTGCGCGATGACCGGATTACCCGCGATAATGCCGCAGATGTTCTGGGCGGCACCGATCTGGTGATCGACGGGACCGATAATTTCGCCACGCGCTTGGCGGTTTCGGATGCCTGTGTGGCCATCGGTGTGCCGCTGCTGAGCGCGGCTGTCGGGCGTTTCCAAGGACAAGTCGCCGCGTTTGCGGGGCATTTACCGGGGCAGCCATGCTACCGCTGCTATGTCGGCGATGCGTTCGACAATGATGAGTGCGACACCTGCGCCGATGACGGGATGCTGGGCGCAATGGCCGGTTGGGCCGGCAGCTTCGCCGCAATCCAGGCGGTGCGGATAGTGCTGGAAGGCAAGTCAGCTCTGGGCGATCCAGGGTGGGGCAAACTGCACATGCTCGACGGCATGAAGCCGGGTATGCGCACGCTGAATATTGCGAAAGATCCGGAGTGTGGGGGGTGTGGGAGGCTAGAGCTAGCAGACGACCCAGTTGCTGATATTTCGAACTGATTAAACGCAATCACCAAAGCTAGGCGGACCATCTTGGGCAAGTAGTTCATCAACTGCTTGATTAAGCTCATCGGCGTTTGCTGACTTGAAGTTATCGTATGACTCCGCGATGTCGCCTTTGCAGATGTATGCGTGGTCCTCGCTATTGAGGTTCTGGTCTTTCTTGAACTCCTCAAGACTTGCCGGATCTCCTCCAGTATTGCGAATGATGTAATCATCGAACCTTTCGGAGTAACTTGCGGTTCTTGCCTGAAATTCAGGATCCTGACCCGCACGACACTGGTGTCCAGTCTTCTCTGCAAAGTATATAAAGGTCCCAAGACAGAGGACTCCCCTACCGGGCATCTCTGCCGACGGCGCGGTCGAGATTAGACCTTACGCAAGATGCACTTAGAACAGCGACGCGTAGAGCTATTGAATAATGGGCCGTTGTTAGATCATAGCCGTGAATTCAGGCAGACGCCAGAACGTGCGCGTCCACCCCGCAAACTGACCTACTCCCCCAACACCTCTTTCACCCATTCCGGCACCAGCACCCCCGCCGTGCCCAGCCGCGTTTCGTCGAACCAGCCTGATCCTTCGCTGCGCTCTAAATTCAATTCCAGCGTTTGCACGCCGAGCGACCGCGCATCCTGCACAAAGCCTGCCGCCGGATAGACTGCGCCCGATGTGCCGATGGACACGAACAGATCGGCACTGCGCAGCGCGGCGTATATTCGCTCCATGTCATAAGGCATTTCACCAAACCATACGACATCGGGGCGCAGAGCTGTCTCGCCGCATCGGGGACATGCGGGGCGGCCTATCATCGGCCCTGTCCACTGGGAGCGGCCAAGGCAAGCAGAGCACAGCGCGCTCAGCAGCTCGCCATGCATATGATGGACGCATTCTGCACCGGCCCGCTCATGCAGATCATCGACATTCTGCGTCACAATCAGCAGAGTATGACCCGCCCGCGCGCTCCATTCGCGGTCCAGCCGCGCCAAAGCATAATGCGCCGCATTGGGCTGTTTCGTCTGCACATCGGCGCGCCGCATATCATAGAAGTTCAGCACCAGATCGGGATCGCGCGCGAACCCTTCGGGCGTGGCGACATCTTCTATCGGGTGCTGTTCCCATAACCCTGGTCCATCGGGCCCTCCATCAGAACGGAACGTTTCAATCCCGCTTTCCGCGCTGATCCCCGCGCCGGTCAATATTACAATGTTTTGTGGTTTATGCATGTGGGCGGAATGTTTACCATCTGCGGCTATTGCGCAAGCGCAATGAGCAGCAAACCACATCCAAGTTACCGCCCCGATATTGACGGGCTGCGCGCGCTCGCCGTGTTGCCAGTGCTGCTCTATCACGCGCATGTTCCCGGATCTGGCGGCGGGTTTGTCGGCGTGGATATTTTCTTCGTCATTTCCGGCTATCTGATTACCGGCATTATTGCGCGCGAGATTGATGCGGGTGATTTCTCCATCATCAATTTTTACGAGCGGCGCGCGCGGCGGATATTGCCCGCTCTGTTTGCGGTAATTGCCTTCGTGCTGATCGCGGCAAGCTGGCTCTATCTGCCGGGCGATTTTGAGGGCGTTCCGCGTTCGGCCCTCGCTGCGCTGGGCTTCCTCGCCAATATCTGGCTATTTATGGAAGCGGGCTATTTCCAGGCCGCCGCCGAAACCATGCCGCTGCTCCACACCTGGTCATTGGGAGTGGAGGAGCAGTTCTATATCATCTTCCCGGTTATCCTGATCGCTATTGCGCGGATTGCCCCCGCATGGCGGTTGCGCGCGGTCGCGGCGCTGGCGGCGGGAAGCTTCGTCTGGGCGGTCGCCAAACAGGCGGATACGGACAGTTTCGCATTTTACCTGCTGCCCCCGCGCGCATGGGAATTGATGATCGGATCGCTGCTCGCGCTGGGGGTTGTGCCCGCCATTCGCTGCCGCTGGATTAACGAGACGCTGTGCCTTGCCGCGCTGATCGCTATTATCGGGCCGGTCATATTCTATAGCAGCCAAACGGTCTTCCCCGGTACGGCTGCATTGCCCCCGGTTCTGGGTGCCGCCATTCTGATCCATTGCGCGCGCGGTACCTTTGCCGGGGCGCTGCTCTCGATGCGCGGACCGGTGGCGATTGGCCTGATCAGCTATTCGCTGTATCTGTGGCATTGGCCGCTAATCGTGTTCACCCAATATGCGCAGGATGCGCCGCTCAGCGCGGTCCAGTCCGTCCTGATTATCACCGTGTCGCTCGCCATATCCTGGGCCAGCTGGCGATTTATCGAACGGCCATTTCGCAATCGGGCACATTTTGACCGTAAACGCATCTTTATGTTGAGCGGCAGCGGAATTGCCGCGCTGTCGGCCCTATGCGCGGTGATGATTGCCCAGGGCGGCTGGGCCAGCCGGTTCCCCGAACAGACCGTGCGCTATGCAAACGGCGCATTGGATATCAGCCCGGCGCGCAGCGCGTGTATCACTGACGAGATCAGCGGACACTGGCCAGACTGCACCCTGGGCGCGGATACACCGCCCAGCGCGGTGATCTGGGGTGATAGCCACGGGATGGAAATGGCGTGGGTGCTCGGCCAGACATACGCGGTGCGCGGGGCCTCTATTGCGCAGAGAACCCGCGCGAGCTGTGCCCCGGCGCTGGGTTATGACGATGCGCGCGATCCCAAATGCCGCCTGTTCAACGAAGCGGTGCTGGCCGAGATCGAAGCGAGCCGCTCTGTCCAAACGGTTTACCTCACCGCCTTCTGGGCACGCGAGGGTTACCGCGATGCCGCTGTGGACCAGCTGGTGGATGATACGATCACCCGGCTGCAATCGGCGGGAAAAGCCGTGATACTGATCGGCCCCGTACCGCCGCAGCCCGCCTCTGTACCCCGCCGCCTGGCCTTGCGCGGAGCAAACGCACAAACGGCCAGCCGGGCCGAGTTTGAGGCGCAGACCGACTGGTTTACTGGCCGGTTCGCGAAATGGCGCGCGCGGGGCGTGAATATTATCGAACCAGCGCGGGTATTGGTGCGCGGTGACACAACGATCATTGTCGAAGACGGCCAACCGCTCTATTTCGATTCGCATCATCTGAGCCTGACCGGGGCGAAGCGCGTTTTGGCTCAAGACCCGGCACAGTAAACGGGGGGGCATATGGCCCGTATTGGCGTAATCGGCAGCGAAGGCCGCATGGGACAGGCCCTGACAGCCGCAATTGCCAGCGGGGGCCATGACTGTTCCGGCGGGGTAGATAAAGGCGGGGTGGACAAAGGCGGGGTAGCTGCTTTGGCCAAGGTAAGCGATGCGCTGGTCGATTTTTCCGCTCCGGCGGCGCTCGCTGATACTCTGGCAGCCGCGCGGGCTGCGGGCACCGCGATAGTCATTGGGACCACCGGGCTTGAGGCAGCGCACCATGCACTGATTGACGATGCGGCCCGGCAGATTGCCATCCTCCAAACCGGCAATACATCGCTGGGTGTGACGCTGCTGGCCCATCTGGTTCAGGAAGCGGCGGCGCGGCTGGGCGATGATTGGGATATCGAGATTGTCGAAATGCACCACCGGATGAAAGTGGATGCGCCTTCGGGTACGGCGCTGCTGCTGGGAGCAGCTGCTGCAGAGGGACGCGGGATTGATCTGGCCGCACATTCCGAACGCGGGCGCGATGGCGAGACCGGCGCGCGCCAACAAGGCGCAATCGGCTTCGCCTCGCTACGCGGCGGAACCGTGGCGGGCGATCACAGCGTCACTTTCGCAGGCGACGAAGAGCGCATCACTCTGACGCATAATGCCGAAAACCGCATGATATTCGCGCGCGGCGCGGTGAAGGCGGCGGAATGGCTGATTGGCCGTGATGCGGGCCGCTACACAATGAATGATGTGCTGTCGCTTTGAGCAATCCAGCATGACCAAAGACCAGATTTTTGAATTTTTCCGCCGCTTGGCTGAGGATAATCCAGAACCCGAAACCGAGCTGGAATATGGCAATGCCTATCAGCTGGTGGTTGCGGTCGCGCTGTCGGCCCAGGCGACCGATGTCGGGGTCAATAAAGCCACGCGCGCGCTGTTTGCCAAAGTCACCACGCCCGAGCAGATGGTCGCGCTGGGCGAGGATGGGCTGAAAGAGCATATCAAAACCATCGGGCTGTTTAATTCCAAAGCCAAGAACGTCATATTGTTGTCGCAGCGGCTGATCGACCATTATGGCAGCGAAGTGCCGAATGACCGCGACGAACTCGTTACCTTACCCGGAGTAGGCCGCAAGACCGCCAATGTGGTGCTCAATTGCTGGTTTGGGCAAGAAACCTTTGCCGTCGATACGCATATTTTGCGGGTCGGAAACCGCACCGGCCTCGCCAAGGGCAAAACGCCCGAATCGGTCGAGGCCAAGCTGGACAAACGCGTACCGCAGCCCTTCCGTCTGCACGCCCATCATTGGCTGATCCTGCATGGCCGCTACATCTGCAAAGCCCGCACACCCGAATGCTGGCGCTGCCCGGTGGCCGATCTGTGCAGTTTCCGCAAGAAAACGCCGCCTCCCAAACACGCGCCCGAAAGCGCGGCAAAAAAGCGCGCCTGAACGCTGACGGCTTAGCCGGCCAGCACCGCCTTAGTGATCCGCGCATAGATTTTCGCCAGCACATCCAGATCCGCCACGGCCACAGCCTCATCGGTTTTGTGCATGGTTGCGTTGCACAGGCCGAATTCGATCACCGGGCACACGGCGCGCAGGAACCGCGCATCGGATGTGCCGCCAGTGGTGGAGGCTTCGGGTGCAATACCCGTTTCGGCCTCCACCGCGTCGGCAATGATCCGGCTGAACTCGCCCGGCGGGGTCAGGAACGGCTCGCCCGATATGATCGATTTGGCCGCGCCGCCATGCTTTTCGGCAATCGCGGCAACCCGCTCCGACAAAGACGCGCCGCTATGGATGTCGTTGAACCGGATAGAAAGCCGCGCAGTGGCCTTGGCTGGGATCACATTATGCGCCGGATTACCGACTTCCAGATCGGTGATCTCAAGGTTGGATGGCTGGAACCAGTCGGTCCCTTCATCTAACACCAGCGCGTCCAACTCCGCCATAATCGCCACCAATCTGGGCAGCGGATTATCCGCCAGATGGGGATAGGCCACATGGCCCTGCGTGCCCTCAACCACGATCCAGATATTGACCGAACCGCGCCGCCCGATCTTCATCATATCACCGAGCCGGTTCACCGATGTCGGCTCCCCCACCAGACACAGATCGGGCTCCATATCATGCTCGCGCATGAAATCGATCAGCGCGCGCGTACCGTACACTGCGGGGCCTTCCTCATCACCGGTGATGATAAAGCTGAGCGTTCCGGCATCGGCGGGTACATCATGCGCGGCAGCGATCATGCTGGCGATGGATCCCTTCATATCCACCGCACCGCGGCCATGCAGCAAATCGCCGCCCGGACTTGGCCGTATCTCAGGAGCAAAGGGCGCACTGGTCCAGTCATTGCCCGGCGGCACCACATCCAGATGGCCGGCAAAGGCGAAATGCTTCGATCCGGCGGGCCCGCGCCGGATCGCGAACAGGTTTTCCACCGGTCCATCAGGCGCTTCGCCGGTCACGAACCGGTGGACCTCAAAGCCGAGCGGTGAGAGCATCTGTGCCATCACATCAAACACCAGGCCCGTGGCGGGCGTGACGCTGGGCGCGGCAATCAGTTTTTCGGCATAATCCAGGGCAATGCTCATCTGCGGCTGCGCTCCGGCTGGGGCAATGCGCCCGGTTCAAACGCACGGTCGAGCATATCGGCCATGCGCAGGCCCGCCTGCTGGATACGCCGTTGCGCAATCGGAATGGCGGCGACGATATCTTCCTGAGTCAGCGCAGTTTCATTGGGCAAATCACCGGCGCACGGATTGGCGTCAAAGGCATTGGGATAGACGAAATCCCTCGCAATCTGCCAGCTTTCACGGCCCCAGTCTGGCGGTTCCCCGCCGCTCAGCTCGGCCCGTTCTGCCGTGCTGTAACGCCGCGCAATCGGCAGCCGGGTGGAGGTAATCGCGCGTTCCGCCAATGCCCCGTCCCAAATCCGGTGCAGGTTTTGATCAGGCACAATGCCGTAATCGGTGATCCGGTCATTCCCGCCGCGATCATCCTTGTCCCCCGAATGGAGCGGCATGTGAATGTCCCCGACAAAATGGACCATAAAGGCAAGCGCCTCCAACCGGATCGGGCCTGGCAGGCTTTCATCCGCGAGCATCCGCTGGCTGCGCTCTATCTGGGCGGTCACACAATTGCCGCCGCTGCAATTGGCAAACGGGCGATACTGCTCGCAGATCGGCGTCGTGCGGTAATGCCATGCTGCAGTATACCCCCAGCGCCAGCGGGCGCGGCGGACACAATCGGCCCACACAGCCGCATCTTGCAGGGTTTTGAGATCACATTCAGGCGTGCCCAGATCTTTTTCATAGCGCATCAGCGCCGCAATCGCCGTGCGTGTTTCAGGCCGCACATTGGCAAGCGCAATGTCGGCGGTTGTCCGGTGGCCAAAACCGCCCCATGCCAGCGCCGGGGCGGGCAGCACAGCGGTGATCATCACCGCGAAGACCGCGAAACCATTTGCGATTGCTCTGGCGGTTATTCTGCCGATGCGCTCTCGTATTGTTCCAACACCCATTGCTCGTCCTCTGCGCTTGTCAGCCATTGCTGCATCCATTCATGTTCCCACACCGCCTGCATATAGGTTTCAGCAAAGGCGGGCACGCCCACTCCATAGGTCAAGAACCGGCTGACTATCGGGGCATAAAATATGTCCGCCGCGCCAAAGGTTCCAAATATATACGGTCCGCCCTGCCCGAACCGGGCGCGTGCCTCTGCCCACAGTTGCAGGATACGGATAACATCATTTCTGGCATCGTCGGACAATGTGACACCTTCAAAACGTTTGCGCATATTCATCGGGCATTCGCGGCGCAGCGCCATGTAGGAACTGTGCATCTCGCCAACCATTGCCCGCGCCATGCCGCGCGCGGTTTCATCCTTGGGCCAGAACCGGTCGCGCCCGACCTTGTCGCCCAGATATTCCAGTATCGCCAGCGAATCCCACACGACCGTGTCCCCGTCCCACAGGATCGGAACTTTGCCCGCTGGCATGATCTCGCCCGATTCTTTCTTCGCCGCGGCCCATTCCTCGCCGCCAATATTGACCAGGATTTCCTCAAAATGAAGGCCCGATTGCTTGATCGCCAGCCAGCCGCGCAGCGACCAGCTGGAGTAGTTTTTATTGCCGATAATCAGCTTCACTGTCTGTACCTTATGTCCACCTGACAGACGGCGTACCCGTTCATCCTTTCTGTGTCGAGACTGAACGAAGCGGACGGGCGGGACAGTGTCTTTACCCGTAACTTCGCGAAGCATCTGGCGCGGCAGACGGATGTGCGGTTCGGCTAAGCTACAGGTGGGGGTGGGGGCTGGGGCTGGGGCGGGGGCTGGGGCTGGGGCGGGGGCTGGGGCAGCGATAGGGACGTGTTTCATCCCGCAGCCTATGACGATTTCAGGCTGTGTAGGAAAATCCACTAAAAAGTAGTGAAAATAAAGAGAACCCAAAAGAACCCGAAACAACCAGCGTGTGACTTTCCGGGATGTCCACCTGCTTTCACTTGGCCGTTCGCTTGTGTTATATTAGAGCGGCCGAGATGACCCTGCGCCCTTTCCATCTCGCCTTTCCCGTCAATGATCTGGCCGCCGCGCGCGCATTTTATGGCGGCGTGCTGGGCTGCGCAGAGGGGCGCTCATCCCCGCAATGGATCGATTTCAACTTTTATGGCCACCAGATTGTGACCCATCTGGTGGAGGGCGCGCAGACGGACGCGGCCAAAAATCCGGTCGACGGCCACGGCGTACCCGTGCCGCATTTCGGCGTAATATTGGCTATGCCCGATTGGGAGGCTCTGGCGGACAGACTCCGCGCCGCTGGAACGGTTTTTGAAATAGAACCGGCCATCCGTTTCAAAGGCAAACCGGGCGAACAGGCGACGATGTTTTTCCGCGATCCGGCAGGCAATGCGCTGGAAATGAAAGCCTTTGCCAGCGACGATATGCTGTTTGCCGCGTAGACCGGAGCGAACTCTAGCGATGGACCTGCAACGATGAACCTTGATTTTGACCCCGCCCTGCAAGAATTCCGCGAAGAAATCCGGTCGTTCTTCGCGCATGACTATCCGGGGGATATTCTTGCAAAAGTCGCGGCCGGAGCCAGTCTGACCACGGCGGAAGTGCGCGAGGCGGAAATGGCGCTGGGCGCGAAGGGCTGGCTTGCCAGCGCATGGCCGCGCGAGCATGGCGGGCCGGGCTGGTCGATCGAACAGCAGTATATTTTTGACGAAGAACTGGAACGTGCAGGCGCGCCCACGGTCACGCCTATGGGTGTCGTCTATGTCGGGCCGGTGGTCTACACTTTCGGCACCAAGACACAGAAAGCGCGCTGGCTGCCCGGCATTGCTGACGGTTCGGTTGGTTGGGCGCAGGGGTATAGCGAGCCGGAGGCCGGGTCAGACCTTGCCTCGCTGCAATTTTCCGCGGTGCGCGATGGGGACGAATATATCCTCAACGGGACCAAGATCTGGACCTCTGCCGCCAACCATGCCGACTGGATTTTCCTGCTCACCCGCACCTCTCACGAGGCCAAGAAGCAGCTTGGCATTACGTTCATTTGCGCGCCTTTGGACGCGCCCGGCGTTACGGTAAAACCGATTATCTCGATCGACGGCAAATATCACCTGAGCCAATGCGATTTTGCGGATGTCCGCGTGCCCGTATCGAACCGCATCGGGGAGGAAGGCAAAGGCTGGTCCTACTCGCAATATCTGCTGGGGAATGAACGGACATCCTATGCGCGGATTGGCGGCAAACGCAGCCAGCTGGCCAGCATCCGCGCCATTGCCAGCCAGATACCCACCGGCGGCAATCAGCGGCTGATTGATGACCATGCCTTTGCTATGCGGTTAAGCGCCGCCGATATGCGCGTCGATGCGCTGGAGATTACCACTTTGCGCGTGTTGTGTTCAGTAAAAGATGGCGGATCGCCGGGCAATGAAGCCTCGATCCTGAAAATTATGGCCACCGAAACCGCGCAGGAGATTACCGGGTTGTTTTGCATCGCAGCGGGCGAGCACGGAATGCGCAAATTCACCGATAGCGTCAGCCCCGCATGGACGGGCGAGGCAGCGTTTGCCGCACCGGGTGTCGCCACCTATCTGGGCACCCGCGCGCAGAGCATTTACGGCGGCACCAACGAAATTCAGCGGAATATTATCGCGAAGCATGTGCTGGGGTTGTGATTGGGTTGGTTTGATGCGCTTGAAATGAGGCTCGAGGGCGACCAGCTAAATGATAGCAACGGGGTAATTATTATGGATTGTCCGCTCCTAGCAATGCAACGCCATAAGGCCGACTTCCAGCCTGCACGCCCAATTTCGGCCATTCACCGTAGGGTGCGCCTCGGCAGTATTCAGTGGGTTTGACTACCATAAACGAAATGACCGAAACTATCGCGGAGCAGGCAGTCTAGCGTAGGACTTAAGCGGCGGCGTCACATAGATGATCGGGCCTCTTCAAATTTGATCCGTCTGACTCGCTGGGCATTGATAACCTTGTCTGCCAAATCGAATTTCTTGCCGAGAAAGCGCGCACCTTCAATCGAGAGATGTCCGTCATCTCGATAGAGCGGAACACCTTCCATGGACGCGAAACATTCATCGCGGTCGCACATGAAGTTGTCTAGCCAGACTACTGCAACATCGCCCTCCAATTTTTGCAGCATGGATCGAGCACGAGATGCCGTTTCACTCATATCCTTCCGCGCGAAATTGCACTTGCTGCCGGACATCTTAAATAAAGTTGCGTGAACAAGGCAGGTTCCAAAATTTTGGCCGGTATTCGGTGGGGGCGCCACAATAACCAATTTCTTGCCGGCTCGAGAAACACGTTTATCAAGACTGCGAAACGCTTTCGTAATAAGCCGAATATGCTCCCGCGAAGCGACCGACCCATCGCGCAGATAAATCGTCGTTTCCGGATTCAGCAACTTGAATGGAGATGAAATTGCCACGAATTTCGCACTCTGGTTCTCTTCGATGTAGGCAAGCGCCTCGTCATTAAACGCCAAACAATCTGTCCATGGCGTCATACTTCCTATGGTAGCCATATCAGGAATAGGGGCGCACTGGCTCTTAGTGAGCTGGAGCATCGGGACGGCGCTCGGACTGTCCTTCAATGCCTGCGCTAAATGCATTGCAAAGCTATCGCCCCAAAGAATAATCTGTGGGTCAGCACCAGTTCGACATTCGGGATTGAGCGTAAAGGAGCCCTCACATTTCGGGGACAAGCCGTAATTCGGAGCAAGCGCAAGGTCGCTCTTCAAGGAAGCGAAACTCTGCCCAGAGGGAGTAGTTCGTCCTGGAAAGCCTTGGCCAAACACGCCAATCAGACCAATATAGAGCGCCATAGCCATTGCCATTCCACTGGCAAGAAAAACTGATGATTGGGAACGGATCGGACCGGACTTGCTATTTCGAAATGGGTTTTCGATAAATCGCCAACTCAAATATGCGAGGGCAAAGGAAGCGACGCCAAGCGCGCCCATAAGATATGGCGTGGGTTCAGACACGCTCCGGATACGAGCAAAAGCAAACACCGGTTGATGCCACAGATAGGCACTGTAGCTGATCAGCCCGACAAAAACGAGCGGACGAAACCCCAGCAGCTTCGCAGCTAAAGTACCTTCTCCGCCAAAACAGAGAAGTAGCGCGGCACCTGTCACCGGGATAACGGCGTAAAAACTGGGGAACGGTGTTTTTGCATCGAAAGTGAAGATGGACAGCAGAATAAGGGTGAAGCCAATGGCACTAATCCATTGCTTCTGCTGAACACCGAACTTTCGCGTGAAAATCGCAGCTAAAGATCCCGCGAGAAGCTCCCATGCGCGAAATGGAAAAAGATAGAAGTTCGCAGACGGCGCATTCCGCCAACCCCACTCTGCCAGCAGCAAACTAGCAAAGGCGGTAGCTGAAAAAATCCATGCTATCCTCTCTTTGCGGTACTTCCAAAGTACGAGGAGCAGAATTGGAAAAATGATATAGTATTGCTCTTCGACCGCAAGGCTCCAAGTATGCAGCAGCGGCTTCGTTTCCGAGGCTGGCGCGAAATATCCGGATTCCCACCAGAAGAGGAAGTTAGAAGCAAAAAAAGTCGCAGCGAAGATGCTTTGAGAAAAATCTTTAAGCTCGTTGGGCATCATCCACGTATATGCGAATGGCACGCAGGTTAGTATTACCACTGTTAGTGCGGGGAGGATCCGCCTGGCCCGCCGCTCATAGAAACGAAATAAGGAAAAACGATTGTTTTCAAGGTCGGTCAGGAGTATCGAGGTGATCAGGTACCCGCTGATAACGAAAAAAATGTCGACGCCAATGAAGCCACCACTAAATATCTCGAACCCAGCATGGAACAGCACGACAGGCATAACAGCCACGGCCCTAAGCCCGTCAATCTCGCGTCGATAAATCATGTAAATCCAAAGATCCCTTGAAAACGACGGCGTGTTTCTATGCGTGAGATTAGTGCGGTACGGCCGCGATGTAAACCGCGATCAATGCGGAGAAAGTTTGGAATATTTTCTTAGTGGGCCATTTAGAAAACAGTTTTTCTGCCCGAATATATTGAATTGCGATCACAAATTTTGCAGACACTATCAGCTTGGCAGAGATCAGCCGCACCAGCCCGGCCAAATGGATGGCCAAATTGAAATAACTCGGAGGCCGTCGGAATGATCTTCTCTGAAGGGCGCAGCAGAAATTAACGCTGTCTCGATCGAACGTCAGCAATTAGGTCGTTAGCGGACGCCCGCCTAAACCCCCGCATCCCCCAGCACTGCCGCGCGTAATTCCGCAATGCCCATGCCCTTTTCGGCGCTGGTGATGTGGAGCTGCGGGAAGGCGGCGGGGTGTTTGGCCATTTCTTCGGCGGTTTTTGCGGCCACTGCGTCCAATGCGCTCGCTTTGATCTTGTCCGCTTTGGTGAGGACCACGCGGTAGCTGACGGCGGTTTCATCGAGCATCCGCATCATATCGCGGTCCACGTCTTTGAGGCCGTGGCGGCTATCGACCAGCATCAGCGTGCGGTGCAACACCTGCCGCCCGCGCAGATAGGTTTTGATCAGCTTCTTCCACTGCTCGACCACTTTTAGCGGCGCCTTGGCATAGCCATAGCCGGGCATATCAACGAGCCGGAACAAAGTCGGGTCGCCCACTTCAAAGATATTGAGTTCCTGAGTGCGGCCCGGCGTTACCGAAGCGCGCGCAACCGCTTTGCGGCCCGTAATCGCGTTCAGTAACGAGGATTTACCCACGTTAGACCGCCCGCAAAAGGCCACTTCAGGCACAGTCGGTTCGGGCAGGAATTTTAGCTGCGGCGCTGAGAGCAGAAAATCCACCCGGCCAGAGAATAGCTTACCTGCACGGAAGGCCAGTTCTTCACGCGCGGCGGCTTCTTCTGCTTCCAGTTCCTCCGGGCTGAGCGCCTTCATTATCCGGCTGCTTCACGCGCCGCCGCAGCGGCTTTGTCAGCTTTCTCTTTCTC